>JADDPY010000036.1 GCA_016781635.1 Rubrobacter sp. | reverse complement strand
TGGTCGCAACACCTGAGTGATCAGGGGGTTGCGGTGCCGAGCAAGAACAGAAGCAAGAGTCGCAAGATTGAGCGCAGTGGCCGTGTCCCTCAGGGGCCACGGCCACTGACGCTTGAGCGGCAGCGGTACTTCGCGTTGTTGGCTGCGGGGATGAGCAACCAGCAGGCGTGCAACGAGGTTGGGATCAACGCTCGAACGGGGCGGGACTGGCGGCGTGGGGTGCGCAAGACCGCGAACCTGCGGATCTACCCCGACACGCGAGTGGTTGGCGTCGCTCGTGCCTCAGCCGCGGTCTCGGGTCGGTTTCTCAACGAGGACGAGCGGATCACCATCGCGGACCTGCGCCGTGCGGGACAGAGCGTGCGGGCGATCGCCCGCGAGCTGGGACGTGACCCGTCCACGGTGAGCCGGGAGCTGCGCCGCAACGGCCACGCAGGCAGCGGGGACTACCGCCCGCACGCCGCGCAGCGCCGCGCCCAGGCCCGTCGGCCTCGCCCGAAGCAGAGCAAGCTCGCGGCCAACCCGCTGCTGCTTGGGAAGGTGCAGGACTGGCTGAGCCGGCTGAAGTGGAGCCCGGAGCAGATCAGCGCTCAGCTGGCCGTGCAGCACCCGGATGATCCAGGGATGAACGTCAGTCACGAGACGATCTACCAGGCTCTCTACCTGCAAGGACGCGGAGAGCTGCGGCGTGAGCTGACCCGCTGCCTGCGCACCGGCCGGGCGGTCCGCAAGCCCAGGCGCCGCGCGGATCAGCGTCAGCCGCGCTTCACCGACCCGATGCTGATGATCAGCGAGCGGCCGGCCGAGGTCGAGGACCGCGCCGTTCCCGGCCACTGGGAAGGCGACCTCATCCTCGGGGCGGGCGGGACCTCGGCGATCGGCACACTCGTGGAGCGCACCAGCCGCTTCGTCATGCTGGTGCACCTGCCGGTCGACCACACCGGCGAAGCCGTCCGCGACGGGCTCGTCGCGACGATGCACACCCTCCCGCAGCAGCTGCGGCGGTCACTGACCTGGGACCAGGGCTGCGAAATGGCGCGGCACCGCGACTTCACCATCGCCACCGACATGCCGGTCTACTTCTGTGACCCCGCTAGCCCCTGGCAGCGCGGGTCGAACGAGAACACCAACGGACTGCTCCGGCAGTTCTTCCCCAAAGGCCAAGACCTGCGACAGTTCAGCGCCCAGGACCTCCTCGAGGTCGCGCACCTGATGAACACCCGCCCACGCAAAACGCTGGGCTGGGAAAACCCAGCCCAGCGCTTGGCGAAGCTACTGATCTAGCGTGCAGTCACGTCGTGTTGCGACGACCCCTTGATTCC
>JADDPY010000662.1 GCA_016781635.1 Rubrobacter sp. | reverse complement strand
AGAGGTCCAGTGCCCCCATCGCCTCTACCTCCCCCGCGTGCGGCCCGAGGAACGGGACCCCGGCGACGCGCGTCACCGTGTACAGGAGGACTAGCGCGAGGTTGCCGACGAGGCCGAGGAGCAACAGAGTCCGCCCGGGCCGACGCAGCATGGCCACGGCGTACAACCCCTGGGCCACAGCGGCCGACAGGAAGAAGATCCCATACCCCCACCACTCCTCGAAGTGCTCCGGCATCACCCACAGGTGCGCTAGCGCCGCAACCAGAGATAGCGCCGCCAACAAGTACAAAACTTTCCTCGGTCGTCCCATCAATTACCTCCGCTCCTCGGAACCTGCCCTCGACCCCCCAAGCACTTACCAGCAAAAGCGCTTGACGCTCAAGATATTATTAGACGAAGCTAAAAATACCCCTGCGGACGTCGAGTGTCAAGGGGTTTGCCGGGGGGAGGACTGGGGGTGACGGTTCTGAATTTGCACTGGTTGGCGCTAGGGTGGATGTTATGTGGGGGGAGGCCTGAATTGTATAATCGGCGGAGCTTATGGGTGAATTCGTAGCGGCCCAACCCCTTTCTTCGTCGATTGGCGACTATCTGAAGGCTGTGTGGGAGCTTGCCGGGTCGGGGTCCGCATCCACAACGGAGATCGCCACCCGTCTGTCCGTCGCGCCTGCTTCGGTCACGAAGATGCTCGGGCGCTTGCAGGAGGCGGGGTTGGTCAGGTACGAGCGGTACCGTGGGGCTTCGCTCACTGAGAGGGGTCGGGCCGAGGCGTTGCGGCTGGTGCGCAGGCACCGGCTTATAGAGACCTTTCTGCTGGAGCATCTCGGGTACTCGTGGCAGGACGTGCACGAGGAGGCCGAGAGGCTCGAGCACGCCGTCTCCGACAATTTCACGGAGCGTCTGGCGGAGCTTCTGGGGCATCCCGCGCGGGATCCCCACGGGGCCCCTATTCCGGGGGCAGATGGTGTCCTGGCAGCGGAGGATTCCTTCCCGCTGGGCGAGGCGACGGCCGGAAGGTGGGTTCGCGTCACCCGGGTACACAACGAGGAGGCCCCCGTGCTCGCGTACCTGGGGGAGCGCGGGATCGTGCCGGGGAGGTCTCTGGAGGTCAAGGAGGTGCGCGGACTCGACGGTGTCGTGACCGTCGAGGACGAAGAGGGCGTCTCCCACTTTCTCGGAGGGCCGCTGGCGTGTTCGATCTTCGTCCGGCTCCTTCCGTAGACGGTCCGCATCGTGTGCCATCAAGGAGGCGCGGCGGGTCTCCCTATAGCCCGCTTGGCA
>JADDPY010000398.1 GCA_016781635.1 Rubrobacter sp. | reverse complement strand
CGACAATCCGAACCCGTGCGCTTCTGCCGACCGATGATCGCCACTACGGGCTGGTGGTTGAGGTTCGCGTCGTAGAGTGCGTTTGGGAGGTTGACGGTGCCGGGCCCGAGGTCGCCATGCACAACCCCGCCCGGTGAATCTCTTATGGGCGGGGGCGGCGAAGGAGGCTATCTCCCGGTGAGCCGTCCGGGTGAAGTTTTCTAAAAATTTCCTTGTCCTCCTCCGAGGTAAGGATTTTTAGGGCTGGGGATGTCGG
This sequence comes from Rubrobacter sp., assembly GCA_016781635.1. Lineage (GTDB taxonomy): Bacteria > Actinomycetota > Rubrobacteria > Rubrobacterales > Rubrobacteraceae > Rubrobacter_F. The sequence goes on along the minus strand of JADDPY010000398.1, from coordinate 830 downwards.
TACCGGTGCACGAGATTTCGGACGGAGAGCGAAGGAGGCACAACACAGGACTAGCCGAACGCAGAAACGTACGTAAATTTACGACAAAGATGGTTTCGCAAATGTGGGGGAGAAATCGAACAAGTTCATGCTTTTGGCGGCGATGTTGGCGATGGTGCTCTTATCGGCGATGCCAGCGTTTGCCCAGAGCGTCACCTTCGAAGACGACGGCGACGACTTCGAGCAGGGCGACGACGCCACCAACCAGTCCGTGGAGTCGTCCCAGTACACCGTGGCGGACTTTGGCGATCAGAACGCCTCGATCGAGCAGAACGTCAACGGCGACGACAACCAGACCGGCGCGGCGATCGGCCAGAACCAGGTGCAGTCCAGCGATCAGACCATCCAGAACGCCCTCGCCGACTACGGCAGCGTCGCCTTCAACAGCGACGGCTTCGACTTCGACGGCTTCTTCGAGGACGAGGACTTCGACGGCATCGAGGCCGACTCCGACGTCTTCGTCGTCTTCAACGACTCCGACAACGACGGCTTCAACGACGAGGAGGAATTCTACAACGGCTTCAACGACTCCGACCTCGACGGCATAGCCGACGTCTTCGCCACCTTCTTCGTCTTCGGCGACTTCGACATCGACGGCTTCAACGACGAGTTCGAGAGCTCCTCCGCGGCCGCCGCTTCTTCCAACTAAGTAACTATCTCGAAAGGGACGAGCGGTGCTGGCGCCGGTACCATATGAGGATGCAGGCCACCTTGATCATCCCAAGGTAGTTGCTGGCCTTCTTATCGTAGCGCACCAGCAGAGCCCGGCACCTCGACAGCCAAGCGAGCGT
>JADDPY010000489.1 GCA_016781635.1 Rubrobacter sp. | reverse complement strand
CTCGTCGATGTACGATCGAAACCGTACTCAAAGTACAAACCGGAGTACTCCCAGGCACCGTTAGAGCGACGGCTTCGAGCCACAAATATCAGGTACGTGTTTATGGGGGATCTGCTCGGTGGTCTCCCCCAGGACCGAAGTTGTTACACCGACGACGGCAAGGTCGACTACGAGAAGGTTCGGTTGAAGTCGTTTCATAAATCCGGCATCGAGCGGCTTCGCCGCGCGTGGGAGCAGCGGTTGCAGGTGGCCCTTATGTGCGGGTGCGGCAAGCCCGAGCGCTGCCATAGGAGTAAGCTCATCGGCGTCTCGCTTCAGCGGGAAGGCATCCCCGTTGTTCATCTCGACGACCGCGGTAGGACATTCGATCAAGAAACCGTCATCATGAAGCTGAACGGCAGCCCCGACTTGTTCGGCTTCGTGAAGGAAGAGGCAACTTCGCGAAAGAGCTACGACATTGGCTAGGCCCGGAGGGCAAGGCGACCTCGTCGTCCTCACGATCGGAGCTTACGGACACGACGAGCAATCGTTCTTTCGCGCGTTGGTGGGGGCAGACGTCGACACCTTCTGCGACATCAGGCAGCGTCGGGGCGTCCGAGGCTCTAGGTACGCTTTCGTGAACAGCAAACGTCTCCAGCAAAGCCTTGCCGAGTTGGGCATCAGGTACGTCCACCTCAAATCGCTTGCCCCGACGCAGGAGGTCAGGGCGGCGCAGAAAGAAGCCGACAAGGCCGAAGGGGTGGCAAAACGGCAGCGGGAGAGCCTGCATCCCGAGTTCGCAGCCGCCTACCGGAAGGAGTGTCTTGAAAACGTCACGGGCGCCGGCGTACTCGCGTCCGTCCCCGCCGATGCGAAGCGGGTGGCGCTCTTCTGCGTGGAAGAGCTTCCCTCCGCTTGCCACCGGTCTTTGGCGGCTGAATGGCTCGCCGGATACGCCGAGGCCCCGATCGAGCACCTCGTCCCCTGACCCGTGATAACGCTCATCGTCTCCCGAACAATCTGCGGGTCGGGCGAGAAGCGGTGCATAGGCGGCATCACGCGCACCGGTAATGCCGCGGCGGGTGCTCGATACAGGAGCGTCCGCTTGATGAACCCCAATTCCTACAAGGGCTTCTGGCCCGAATCTGCTCCTTACCAGATCGGAGACGTGTGGGACCTCGAGCTCGAAGATACGGTGAACCTGCAGCCGCCGCACGTGGAGGACCAGCTTGTGCGAGCGGGCAAGCTCCTAAGGAAGCTGAACGGCCGTGAACTGGAATGTCGGCTGCTCGAGATTGTGCCAGATATGATC
>JADDPY010000353.1 GCA_016781635.1 Rubrobacter sp. | reverse complement strand
CTTTCGCTACTATTCAGTTTTCAAGGCCTCCAAGCTCTTGCCTCTCGGCTGAGCCGGACCGGGATTATAGCACCTTCGCGGCGAAAGAAAACCCACTCGCTAGAGTGGGTGCCAGACTCTTCCCAGTATGTCGGGAAGTCGCCTTATCGCACCGCTCTGGTTATCAAATCGTTTCCGGTCATCGGTAGGTGAAGTATAGCACCGTGATCCCGGCTGTCAAACCGTTTTCTCGGAACTCCTCAGGGCCAAGACTGCACCCTCTCTACCTTCTGTTTTCGACCGACACAAGCCCTCAGCCTCTCGGCGGGGCAGTAACCTGAGTTGTGTAGAACTTTGAAATTCCCACCGCCCGATTTCTCGGGCCCGCCTCAGTTGTCGGCGAGAAGGAGTATAGCGTGCCCCCACGAAGCGTCAAGCAGTTCCTCGAAGAAAGTTTCCGGTGCATTAAACTCGCTTTCTTCCGCTCTTGGATAAGCGCCTTTATCGAGGCGGCACTAGTCGAGCGTAGCGGCGTTTGCCGACTTGGAGTACGGAGCCCTGCAACGCCTCGGCATCCAACGAGACCTTCTCATCTACGACCGGTTCGCCACCGATCCTCACGCCGCCTCCCTTTATCAGGCGCCTCGCCTCGCCGTTTGTTTTAGCGAACCCCGCGAGCGTTATAAGGTCGACGATCCACACGTCCCCTTCCGGCAGCGTTACTTCGGGAGCGTCCTCCGGGATGCCCCGCTTGGCGACGGTGTCGAAGGTAGCCTCTGCATCCTCTACCGTGTCCGCGCCGTGGAGAACACGCACGAGGCCCCGGGCGAGTTCGCGCTTCTGCTCTACAGGGGTAGCGTCGAGAATGTCCCTGTCCAGGAGTAGCTCGTAGTAATCGCGCATGAGGTTGTCCGGGATGCTCATGGTCTTGCCGAAGACATCACGCGGGTGCTCTGTGAGCCCTATGTAGTTACCCAACGACTTGCTCATCTTCGCGGAGCCGTCGGTACCAACTAGAAGCGGCATCGTAAGGACGCACTGAGGGGTCTTGCCGTAGTACTCCATTATGTGGCGGCCCATAAGAAGGTTGTAGAGCTGGTCGGTGCCGCCTAGCTCTACGTCGGCGTCGAGGGCCACGGAGTCGTAGGCTTGTACTAGCGGGTAGAGCAACTCGGTGAGGGTAATGGGATCGCCGACCCCGAACCGTTTGCTGAAATCATCGCGCTCAAGGATGCGGGCCACGGTGGTAGCACGGGTGAGCCCTATAATGTCCGCGAGCGTGAGAGGAGCCAGCCACTCGGAATTGTGCCGGACCTCGGTGCGCTCCCGGTCGAGGATGAGGTGTGCTTGATCCAGGTAGGTCCTGGTGTTTGCCTCGATCTCATCTGGAGTGAGCATAGGACGTGTTTTGGAGCGACCGGACGGGTCCCCTATCCTGGCGGTGTAGTCACCAACGAGGAGGACAGCGGTGTGGCCGAGGTCCTGAAACTCCCGGAGCTTCTTGAGGACGACGGCGTGCCCGAGGTGGATGTCAGGAGCGGTGGGGTCGAAACCGAGCTTGATCCGAAGGGGCCGGCCACTGTTGAGCCTTTTCTCCAACTCTTCGCGCGGGATGACGTCCACTGCGTTCCCGAAAATTCGGTCAAGCTGGGTCATTAGAGAAACGCAACCTTATCGCAACATTGTCGTAACCCGTACACGGTTGCTGTACTATACCGCACCGATGGCCCGCACTTATCAGAAGAAGAGCGGCAAGGCCGTATCGAATCTGGCGTCCGCGAAGGGCGCCAAGCTTATCGGTCCCTCCAAAAGCACTAAAAAGGGCCGTAACCGGGGCAAGGAGAGCCTCAAAGCGCGCATCCTGAAGTGGTTCGGGGTGATGATGCTCTGCGGGATCGTGGCCGCGATCTTTTTTGCGGCGGGTGGTTACCTAGGGCTCGTAAGGAGCGTTGGAGAGCTGGGCGAGCCGCAGGTGACCTCTTCTCATCCTACCTACATCTACTCCGAACCCGTCGGGGAAGCGGCGGGAACTACCCGGGTGATCGGGACGATCTTCGAGGGCGAGAACCGCAAGGCGGCGTCGGTGGACGAGATGCCGGCAAGCCTTCTGGACGCCCTCGTCGCAAAGGAAGACGCCCGGTTCAGGGAACACGTCGGGGTGGATGTCGCGGGCATCATGCGAGCACTCTGGGTGGACATCCGCGCGGGCGAGGCCGTCGAAGGGGCCAGTACGATTACTCAGCAGTACGTGAAGAACGCCTATCTTTCTCAAGACCGTTCCATCTCCAGAAAGCTTAAAGAGGCGACTATATCCATCGAGATCGAGCGTCGCTACGAGAAGGACAAGATTCTAGGCATGTACCTGAACACCGTTTACTTCGGGAGCAACGCCTACGGGGTCGGGGCGGCGGCTGAGACTTACTTCAACAAGTCGGTGGACGACCTTACCCTCAGCGAGTCCGCTACCCTCGTCGGCCTCCTCTGGTCCCCCTCCACCCTCGGGGCGGACCCCGACGCAGCGGCATACCAGCGCAACCTGGTGCTGGAGAAGATGTTCAAGGCAGGTTACATATCCCGCCAAGATCACAGACAGGCCCTCGACGAGGCTCTTCCGGAGCCGTGGCCGAAGGCGCCGATGATCGAGTCCGGCCTTACCGGTCCGCCGGAGATAGGGGACTTCGCGGAGACCGTGCGCGAGGAGCTGGTAAACGAGTACGGAGCGGCGACTGTATTGCAAGGCGGTTTGAGCGTTTATACGACTCTCGATCTCAAGGCACAGATGGGGGCCCGGGAGATGCTTTACGGGCCAGCGGGGTTTCTCGCCTACCCGGATGACCCGGACGCGGCTCTCCTCTCGATCGAACCCGAGACCGGCTACATAAGGACGATGGTCGGCGACCGGGACCAGGAGTCGCAGTTCAACCTCGCGACGCAGGCCAGGCGGCAGCCGGGCAGCTCCTTCAAGCCGTTCGCCCTTATCGCGGCGATCGAGCAGGGGGTAGATCCCCAGACCACGCAGTTCGTCTCCGAGAAGAAACGGTACACGATCCAAGACGCCGAGGGCAGGCCTGAGAAATGGAACGTGGACAACTTCGAGGAGGAGCATCGCGGGCCCATCACGCTGGAGCAGGCGCTGTGGTTCTCGGATAACTCGGTGTTTACCGACCTAGTGATGAACGTGGATGGCAAGGGCCTGGAGAACGGGCCCGAGGCTATCGCCGACGTTGCTCATAGGCTCGGTGTAACGGCCGAGTTGGACACCTCTAACCCATCCATCGTGCTCGGCTCGCAGGAAGTTTCTCCAATGGACATGGCGACCGCCTACGCCACGATAGCGAACGGTGGGCGCCTCATGTCGCCGACCGGGATCAGACGGGTCGTGCAGAACGAGGGTGAGGAGACCGAGAAGATCCTGCGCGAGGAGGGAGACCGACCCGAGGGCGAGCAGGTGATCGACCCGGAGGTGGCCCGCGCGGTGACGGAGGTAATGATCGGAGACGTCACCCGCGGCATCGCGACGAAAGCGAACCTCGCAGACCGGCCGGTCGCCGGCAAGAGCGGGACCTCCGAGAACTTCTTCGACTCGTGGTTTGTCGGCTTTACCCCGAACCTCGTGACGGGCGTGTGGATGGGCTATGCCGAGGGCGGTGCCACCCTCGAAGGTCTTTTGGCCCTAGACAGCAGGACTCAGCAAGGCCCGATCGCACCGCCGACCGTAATCTTCCAGACGCACATGCAGCGTGTCCTCGAAGGCGAGCCGGTGGAGGAGTTTGAGGGCGTCGAGGGGCCGCAAATTATGGCGGACGACGTAGATCAGAACCCCAACAGTTCTCCTTCGCCAGAGGGTATGGTCCCAGCGACCAATCAACCCGCCAACATGCAACAGCCATCAGCGGAGGCCGTTCCGGGCCCAGGAGAGGCGACAAATCCTATCCCAGCCGCCCCTCCTGTACCGTCTCCCGTTGCCCCGGCAGGTGCGCCCACCGTGGACCCATCGGGCGGGGCCGCGGCGGTGCAGTACGGCTTCTAACCCTCAGGGATATAGGAGTTACGTGGGGACGGGTCCGCCGCGCTTCAACCCGCGCTCGAAGATAGCCCTCGGCCGTACCGAGACGTCTCTCTCGCCCTCCACGAGGTAGCGCCACGGAAGCTCCGTGCCCCGACTGATGCCGATACGGGTGGTGGAGATGATCTCGCCTTGAAGCGGCTCGCCCCGGGTTAGGTATATTCCCCCGTGTGTGAGACTCGAGCCATCGAGTACGAGCTCGACGCCGAGAGCTTGCGTTAGACGGCCGGGACCGTTGCAGAGGTCTCCTTTTCTACCCCTACGCTCCCTCATCAGGTCCTGGCCTTCGAGGGGGCGGAGCGCACGGATCAGTACCGCGCTGCCGACCCCTTCTTCTTCGCAGACGGCGTTGAGGAGCTTGTGGATGCCGTAGGAGAGGTACACGTAGGCGATCCCGGGACGGCCGAAGATGTTCCGGTTGCGCATCGTAGGCCCCTTATAAGCGTGGCAGGCCGGATCCTCGGGACGGTAAGCCTCCGTCTCTACGACAATGCCAGAGGTAACCCCCGCGGGCGTCTCGTGTACGAGGATGCACCCCAGCAGGTCCACTGCTACCCGCCGGGGGTCCCGGTCGTAGAAGGAGGTATCGAGTACCTCCCGGTTGGTCACTACTGCTCGCCGGTAAGGTCCGAGATGCGGTGGGAGAGTTGGTCGAGGTCGAGGCCCGCCTCGGAGCGGATAGAGCCCTTGAGAAGCGGCCTGACCTGACCGATCTGCATCTGGAGCTCGCGCAGGAGCTCCACCGCACCGCTCTCGACGCCTACCATGTCCCGAACAATCGTACCCTCCGTCCGTCCGGCGACCAGCGGTTCGGGGAGACTCTCGACGTACACGAGGGTACGCCGGCCGCTGCCACGGTCCTCTTCTATGGGTACGAGCGCAATGATCTTATCGGCCCGCACATACTTGCCAAAACCTAACGAAACGATTCTGTCCTGAATTACTTTCATGATGCTGTAATTTTAACATTATTTCCGATATCTCCAACGGATGACCCCGCATATAATGGCCGAATGAGTCGAACCGGGAGGGCACGCGAATTGGTAGGGGAGGGCGTGGAGCTGAGGCGTCACCAGAGGGAGAATTACCCGCTCTACGGACGCTGGTACGGCGACGAGGAGGTCTGGCGGCTCACGAGTTGGGCATCCGGGCCGATGCGCCAGGCGGCGGTGGAGCGGCTTTTTAGGGACCGGGAGTTGTCCAGCGTCGACGACTCCTTCGCCATCCATTGGGAGGGGACGAAAGAACCCGTGGGCGTGATCGGCCTGATGAACGTCAGCGATGCCAACGCCTCGGCGGACCTCTCGATTATCGTAGGATCGGTGGAAGACCGTGACCAGGGCGTCGGGACCGAGGCAATACGGCTCCTCCTCGGGTATGGGTTCGAGAAGCTAGGGCTAAACCGCGTGGGGCTGAGCGTCTTCGAGTTCAACGAGCCGGCGATCTCAGCCTACAAGAAGATCGGGTTCGCGCCTGAGGGGCGTCTGCGAAAGGCCATCCGTCGCCACGACACGTTCCACGACGCGATCCTCATGAGCGTTCTCGCAGACGAGTGGCGTGG
>JADDPY010000635.1 GCA_016781635.1 Rubrobacter sp. | reverse complement strand
TTTTCTCCCCCCGCCCCTGGCCCTGGGACGGGGCCCGTACCGCCTCGACGGCGTCCCCCGGATGCGCGAGCGCCCGGTCGGCGACCTGGTGGACGCGATGCGCGGGCTCGGCGCGGCCGTTCGCTACCCCGAAGGGGAGGGCCGCTTCCCCCTGATCGTCGAGGGCGGGGGCATCCCGGGCGGCACGGCGCGCGTCGAGGGGAGCAAGAGCAGCCAGTTTCTGAGCGGGCTCCTCATGGCCGGCCCCTACGCCGAGAAGGGCGTGACCCTGGAGGTCGAGGGGGATCTCGTCTCGAAACCGTACGTCGGCATCACGACCGGGGTGATGCGTTCCTTCGGCGTAGACGTCGAGGAACACGAAGGTCGATTCACCGTCCGTCCCGCCATCTACGCCGCACGGGACTATCCCGTCGAGCCCGACGCCTCGGGGGCCTCGTACTTCATGGCCGCCGCCGCCGTCACGGGCGGACGCGTCGAGATCCCCGGCCTCGGCGCCTCCTCGCCTCAGGGCGACCTGCGCTTCGCCGAAGTCCTTGAGCGCATGGGCTGCGAGGTCGAGATCGGCGAAGACCACACAGAAGTCCGCGGCCCCCGCCGCCTCCGGGGCGTCGAAGTAGACATGAACTCCTTCTCGGACACCATGATCACGCTAGCAGCCATAGCCCCCTTCGCCGACGGCCCGACCACCATCAAAAACGTAGAACACACCCGCCACCAGGAGACCGACCGTATCTCCGCCGTCGCCACCGAACTCACTCGCCTCGGAGCAAACGTTCAAGAAAGCCGAGATGGTATCCGCATAATACCCCAAGAGATCCGTCCCGCCTCGGTCCGAACGTACGACGATCACCGGATGGCGATGGGCTTCGCAGTGACGGGCCTGGTGTCGGCCGGTATCCGCATCCAGAACCCCGCTTGCGTGACCAAGACCTTCCCGGACTTCTTCGAAAAGCTCGACGCGTTGAGGTAAAAGCCTGACTGCCCTATGAGCGTGGTCGAGCCCTCCCTATCTCTCACGAAGTCCTCCAAGGACTCCCGGTATAGGCGCCACCTTGCCCACTCCAGGACACCGCAGGCTCCCCTCCGCCACCGTACCTTCGACTTCCTTGTGACCCCAAGAAGCCCCGCCACGTCCTACGCCTCCAGAAGCTCGATCCCGCGCCCCTTCTGTAGACGCTACCGATGCTTCCCGTTCTCCGGCCCCCGCCACACCCCTGCCGCACTTAAATATGCACACCCGATGCGTCTAATACACCTTTTGATATAAGTTTAAC
>JADDPY010000542.1 GCA_016781635.1 Rubrobacter sp. | reverse complement strand
TTCGGGATCTTGAGCTGCTCCTCGCGCAGCTTCCCCTCGACCTCGGCGAGCTCTCCCTCCTTCAGGGGCACCCGCTCCTTCATCGAACGCGCCTCTTCGACGAGCCCCTGCCTCGCCTCCGGGTCGCGCTCTTTCCCCACGCTCCTCGCCAACTCGTTCTGGCGCTGTTTGAGTTCGTTCAACTCCTGGATAAGCGTCGAGCGACGATCCGCAAGCTCTACCACCAGCCCGACGTCGGCCTCGACGCCCCGATTCTTGCAGTTCTCGGCGACGGCGTCGGCGTTCTCGCGGATAAATTTGAGGTCGAGCATCGAGGGTCCTCCTGTTTGTAAGCTTGCGCGGACTTCGGCGCGTCGGCTTGATGCCGACGGGTTGTCCGACTAGCTTACATCAGCCAGCTCGCGGAGCGCCCGGTTCTCCTCCCGAATCCTGACGTACAGCACGGCCGCGTTGAGGGCCGTGAAGACGAGAGCCGTCCACCACGCCCCGAAGATCAGGGGGAATGTGAGGATCTCGACGACAACCACCACGTAGTTCGGATGGCTCACGTACCGGTACGGGCCGCCGGCCACGACCTTCGCCCCCGGCACGACGAGTATCTTCGTGTTCCAGTAGGGGCCCAACGAAAATATCGCCCAGTACCGCAGCGGCTGCACGAGCAGGAACAGCGCGAGCGCCACGGGCCAGAAGGACGGCGCCTCCGGGCCTCGAACCAGCCCCTCCACGAGCGTCGAGACGAGCCACAGAGAATGCAACCCTACGATAAGGGGATAGTGGCCCTGACCCCGCTCGACCGCTCCTCGCGCACGAGCCCTCCGCTCGTTCCTCCGCGCCAGCACGAGCTCCAGAAGACGCTGCACGGCGATGATGGTCACGGCGAGTATTAGGACGACGGTGAGCATCAAAACCCTGCTCTAGCCACCCGAGAAAGGAACCGAAAGTCGAAGGCAGAGGGCCCTGGGCTCACGAGGCTTCTAGCACCTGAAGAACACGTGCTCGGCGGAGAAGCCCGGGCCCAGCGCGGAGAGGACCCCGTGGTCGCCCGGTGAGGCATCGCCGCTCTCCAGGAAACGCTCCAGGATGAACAATATGGTGACGCTGGACATGTTGCCATGCTCGCGGAGCACCTCCCGCGAGAAGGCGAGGCCGCCACGTTCGAGCCCGAAGACCTCCTCGAACGCGTCCAGAACCTTGGAGCCGCCGGGGTGAGTGACGAAGTGTTTTACATCATCGCGGGCGAGGCCGACGGAGCTCAGCGCTTTCTCGAGGTTCTCTGGCATGCGGTTGCGCACGAGGTCGGGGACGCTACGTGAGAGCCTTACTTTGAAGCCGGTCTCCACGATCTCCCAGCCCATAATGTCCTCCGTGCCGGTCCACGTCGTGCTGTAGCTCCCGAGAAGCTCCGGTCCCGCGTCTTCGGCCACCCGCTCCGGGCCACCGAGTACCACGGCCGCGGCACCGTCGGCGAAGAGAGCGGTGGAGATAAGCCCCGCCTTGGAGCGGTCGCCCTTCTGGAACGTCAGGCCGCACAGCTCGACCGCGACGAAGAGGACGGGCTTCTCCGGGTAGAGCCGGGCGTGGTCGGCGGCCACGGAGAGCCCGCTCGCCCCGGCCGCGCACCCCAGGCCCCAGATCGGTACGCGCCGCGTCTCCTCGGAGAGGCCGAGCCTCGGGAGAAGCTGCGAGTCTATGGAGGGCGTCGAAATACCGGTCGTCGAGACGAAGAAGACCGCCCCGACCTCCTCGGGCTCGACCCCCGCCCGATCCAACGCGCGACGAGCCGCCTTCTCGGAGAGGTCGAGGGCGTTCTCGACGTATAAAGCGTTTTTCTCCGGGAAGCCGTGATCCTCGTGAAACCACTCGACCGGGACGCAGAAGTTGCGGCCCTCTATGTCCACGTTGTCGAAGACCGGAAGCAGGCGCTCGACGTCCCTGTAGACCTCGGAGAACATCGCGCGCGCCAGGTCCTTGGCCGTCTCCTGGGAGATGCGGTGGCGCGGCACGGAGGTCGCCACGGAGAGTATGCGCGGGTTTTGCCCCCTCATCGTCCGTTCTCCTTCTGCGCGGGATCCGGCCGTGCAGGCTCGGACGAGGGCTCGGGTTCGGGCGTGGCGCACGAGTTGCGAAAAACATACTGAGGGAGGCGCTTACGCTGGTTGCTAGTCCAATCTATCGCGGGACGACGCTTCTCCTCGGGCAGGTAGCCCAGACGGTAGACGGCCATAAGCTCCAGGTCGTCGGGGACCTCGAGGAGGTCTTGTATCCTCCCCCAGCTCTCCGGAACCTCCATCGGGAAGGAGACGAACTGTATGCCCATCCCGAGCTCGGTGGTCATCAGCCAGATGTTCTCGATCGCGGCCCCCATCCCGAAGATGGAGTAGAACCCCGAGAGCTCACCTGGCCGGTACTCCGCCTTGTCCAGGAGGACGGCGAGCAGTAGCGGCGAGCCGGCTACGAGCTTGCGGTTGTCCTCCCCGAGGGTATTCGGGACCCCCAAACGGTTCATCAGGGCCTGGGCGGTCGGCGAGAAGACCTGCCGCGTAAACGGTCTCAGGACGCTCGGGAGCTGGTCGAAGTAAATGCCGTCCCGCTTCTCCTCCATCTCCTTTTTCGAGAAACGGAAGTAGGGACGGTAGCGCTTGAAGAAGGTTCCGTCCCGGAAGACCTGCGTCATGCTCTTGCCGCTCTCATCCGCGAGCGCCTGTATCTTCTCCCGGTTGTCCACGAGTACGAAGCGCCAGGGCTGGCTGTTGAGGTGAGAGGGGGCCATGGCGGCGACCTCGACAAGCATTCGCTGGTGTTCGAGGCTCACCGGGTCCGGAAGGAAGGGCCCGTTGGTGGTTCTGCGTCGTCGGAGGGCATCGTATAGCTCCAAGGCTAGACCCTCCCTATCGGCGCGGGCGCTCGCAAGGGAATCATTTTTCGAGTATACAACAGCGCTTTCGCTCACTATTTTTTCTCCTCGGCTTCTCGAATCGCGCCACGCACGCGCACGCGCCACGCGCCGAAGGCGATCAAACGCGCCGGTAGATCGCGCAGGACGGGGGCGCGCAGTACCAGCTTAAGGGAGCGCGGCAGCCGGAAAGGCTCCTCGGGATCGGGGTCGAGGGCACTCGCCACGACCCAGCGCTGCGCGAGCTCCTGGGCAAGCTGGATCAGGCGCACCGCCGGGGACCGTCGGCGCTGCACGGCGCGCAGGTGCCGCGTCCGGAGGCGTCCCTCCAGGAGCGGCCCCGCGACCACGTTGGCCGCCTCGACCGCGTCCTGGATCGCCAGGTTGATCCCGATTCCCCCCACGGGCGAGACGACGTGTGCCGCGTCCCCGATCACGAGCAGCCCCGGCGCGTACCACCTCCTTAGCCGGTCGGACTCCACGGAGAGCAGCGAAACCTGCCTCCAGTCCTCTATCCCCCGAACCCTCTCCGAAAGCTCGGGGGCCAGCTCCGCCACCGCCCCCCTGAAAACCGTGATCCCCGCCTCCTTGAGGCGTGCGAAATCCCCCTTCGGGATAAGGTATCCGACCTGCCAGTGGTCGAAGTGGTCCATGAGAACGAGCAGCCCGCCGCGCCCACAGCGGAAGATGGCCCCCGCCTCCTCCGGGTCCTCCGCCTCCCGGGGCACGTTGAACCACACGACGTCCATCGGCGGCTCCCCCCCGACCGGCTCCAGCCCCGCAAGCTTGCGGACCTTCGAGAAGCGGCCATCCGTCCCCACGACGAGCTCGGAGCGCACCTCGCGCCTCTCGCCGTTCGGCCCGTCATAGAGGACGCCGCGCACCGCGCCGCTCTCCTCCACAAGCTCCCTCACCCGCGCCCCCATATGGACCCGGAAGTTGGGGTAGCGTCTCGCCTCCGCCGCGACGAACTCCAGAAAGCGGCCCTGTGGGAGCATCAGAATGTACGGGTAACGAGTTTTCAGGCGCGAGAAGTCCGCGAACGTCTCCTGCTCGGGCCCGGCCTGCACGATGAAGCTCTTGATAAGAGCGTGCCGCAGCTTCGAGAGACCGCCGGCGAGCCCCAGGGAATCCAGGATCTCCATCGCCGCCGGGTTGATGGTGTTGCCGCGAAACTCGCGGTCGAAGTCTCCATGCGCCTCGAGCACAGTGACGTCCACCCCGCGGCGCGCCAGCAGCAGCGCCAGCATCAACCCCGCAGGGCCCCCGCCGACGACGCAGCAGCCCGTTTTCTCGCTGCTCCCGGCGCGCGTTACGCGCGCACGGGTAGGGGTCGCATCGACAGTCAGCGGTGCCGCCTCTCCACAAAGAATTCCACGATGGTTTGAACTTACCCGGGGAGCGGGCCCCGTAAGGTCAAAGGGCTCACAGAAGCGGTGTCTCTCCTACACACTTTGGGCCAATCCCACGCCATAGAAGAAGAGCGCCGTGCAGGCGAGGGCCGCGTGCCCCCTCGTACCCGCCCGCACATAGGGCAGGACGGCGAAAAGCCCGAGCACGGGGAGCAGCGTCCACCGGTAAGGAGCGCCCCAGTAAAAGCCTGCCAGCACGGCCCCCGCGGCCGAGGCAAAGACCGCGAAGAAGAGGGCGTGGTGTAGCCAGCGGAACGGCTTCGTGTCCACGACCCCGAACTGGACCAACAACCCGAGGACGAAGTTCGCCAGAAACAGCACCGTGGCGGCATAGAAGATCACGGCCGCATTATATTCGGACAGCGGATCATGCCTCCGAGATCGAGCGGTTGCTCGACATCACCAGAGCGAAGGCGGCGAGGTTTGCGTAGGGCGCGGCGAGCAGCGGCGTTGTATCGAGGCTGAAGATCGCATCCGCCGTTCACGCCTTCCAGTGCTACGGTCCGATCCCAAGCGGGGTCGTCCCCGTTGATAGTTCGCTCCAGGTCTTTCTACGGATCGTTTGAGATAGATGGTGCAGGGGCCGTTCTTACGCAGGGCGAGGTGTTGCGGAGGGGTGGCAGCCCGTGGCGTCGCTCAGCTTCGCCACGGCGGACTTCACGGACCTGGGGTCGTGGCGCCTCTCGGGCTTCAGGATCTCCCCTACTATCCACTTCAGCGGTAGTACGCGCACGCCACGCGCCGTGATGCGGCCCTCGACGAAAGCGTCGGTGAAGAGTAGTAGCGGCGTGACTTCGGCTTCGAGGAGCTCGCGCAGCCGGTAGCACCCGCTCCACGCCTGCTTGACGACGTCCTTCTCGAAGGGCCGCCCGTTACGCAGGAGTTGCCCCGAGCGCGCCGTCACGTGTCCTGAGTGACTCTTCGTCTCGATGGAGAAGAAGCCCCGCTCCCCAAGCACGACGTGGTCCACGTTGCCCACCCCGGGGAGCGACACGTCGTGGAAGACGTAGAAGCCGTGCGCCCGTAAACCTTCCAACTCCTCGCCGACTCTCTCCTCCGCCCTGCCCCCGGCGAGCCAGGTGCTCTCTGCCGCCCACGCCCTGTCCCGAGCGTGACGCTTCACGCCCTCGAGCTTGAACAGGGAAGCTCCCATCTCCGCCACGGTCCACAGCGCGACGCGCTTGCGTCCCTCCGATAGCGCGTGCTGACCGGCCGCACGCTTCGTGCGCTCCCGCTCAGCCGCTCCGGGTGCAACGGGTTCCGGAGCCCAACGCTCGGGGGCGGTAGGCCG
>JADDPY010000198.1 GCA_016781635.1 Rubrobacter sp. | reverse complement strand
GGTCGAGAAATCATGTTCTCGGAAGCCGGGCCGAGGCGCATTCATCTCGTAACGCCGCGGAAGGAGATGCGGGCCGGACTTTAGGAAGAGGAAGGGAGGGGGGTGATGGGTGCCGGCCCGATCCTTGCGACGATAGCAAGGCGAGATGGCAAGGGTGTTAAGGGAAGATAACGATTCGAAAACAGTTTCCCGGCCAAGGCACGACAAAGCCGGGCTCCGAAGTACCCGGCCGGGCAAAACCCGACGAGCTCCTCGACGGCGGACATTGCGCGTCGCGGGGCGCCGGGGCCCCGGAGCGCGCTTCTTTACTACGTCTGCGGCTCATAGACCTCGAACAGTTGAACCACCGGGGGCGCCTTTAGAATGTCTTTCGTCGCCTCCTGAAAGCGCGGCCCGAGTTCCTCCCAAGCCCGCTCGGCGTCTTCTTCGGTCTCCCAAACGATCAGGCCCACGTACCGGCCGACCTCCTCGTCGGCCAGATAGGTCTGGTCCCTAAAGCCCTGCATCCCGGTGTGGGCCGCGGCGAACTGGTCGGCCAACTGGTTGATCTGCGGGCGCATCCCGGGCCCTACGTCGAACATCACGAAGCGAGCATACATCGAAGCGTCTCCTCTCGGTGCCGTTGGCTCCACGGCTTGTACCCGGCAAGGGAACGCCACGAAACGCCCCCTACGCCTCGGCAAGATTATCGGCATGGGGGAAGAAACGTTTAGCGGCTTGGGCCGAAGGGTTTCCTCAAAAAGGGCCGGGCCCCGAAGAGGACCCGGCCGGAGGGTTCGTTGGTTGCCTGTGCTTTAGGCGCTGTCCTCCAGCAGGAAGGTGACCGCTAGGTTGACCTTGTAGCCAGTGATGCTGCCGTTCTCTATCAGCACATTCATGTCCTTCACCCAGGCACCCTCTACGCCCCTCAGCGTCTGGGTGGCGCGGGATACGGCCTGGTTGATGGCATCCTCAAAGCTCGTCTCGGACGAAGCGCTCAACTCGGTGACTCTCGCAACGCTCATGCTTATCTTCCTCCCAAATCCTTGCTTGCCCCTCATCCGATATGTGTCCCCACGGAGCAGGTGCAAAACACAAAGGGGCGGAGCCCCGAAGAAGGACCCCGGCCGGGTGGTGCGGGTCCTACTCGTCTTCGAGCCGCTTCCGCATCTCCTCCCGCACGGCGTCTCTGAGGGCGCCGTCGTGCTCCTCCTGAAGCTCCGCGAACCTCGCCTTGAGGGCGTCCCGCCACGAGAGGGCGCGGTCGCCCTCGAACTTCTTCTCGATGCTCTCCCGAACGGTAG
>JADDPY010000206.1:3980-21481 GCA_016781635.1 Rubrobacter sp. | reverse complement strand
TCCTTGTGCGGGTTGAGCCGGAAGAAGGGCACGAAGGCGTCGGGGTGCTCCTCGTAGGCGTTCCACACGACGTCGTTCGGCCCCGAGTAGTCGTCGCGGGCGTTGGGGTCGTTCAGCGCAAAGACGATCGCCCTCGCGACACCGGCGGCGTCCATCCGCTCCTTCAGATCGTCGGCGGTCACCACGCGAGTATCTACATCCGCGCCGATGTGAGCGTGCGCGTCGAAGACCTCGATGCCGGCCGGTATCTTCGTCCGTACCCACTCCCAGATCTCCGTCATGGCCCCGTTCGTCAACGCTCCGAGGTCCCCGTCACTCAGTGGTTTCGTGCCCAAAAAGCCCGCCGATCCATCTTCGTTAGAAACAATAATGCAACACCGTGCAATGGTAACAGGAGCCCCCGAGCACTGCTAAACTCGCCGGATCATGAACCCGAAACCCATCCCGGAGACCCTGAACATCCTCCTCTCCCGCGCCCTCCGGCCGGTCCTCCGGCGGCTTTCGAGATCCTCCCTCCCCAGCCTCGACGCAACGGTGGAGCTTTCCGGCTTGAGCGGTACCGTGGAGGTCTTGCGCGACCGCTTCGGGGTACCTCAGATTTTTGCCGAGAACGAGCAGGACTTGTTCTTCGCCCAGGGCTACGTCCATGCCCAGGACCGCTTCTTCCAGATGGAGCTCCAGCGCCGCGCCGGGCTCGGCCGCCTCGCCGAGCTTCTCGGAGAAGATGCTCTGCCCTTCGACCGCCTCTCGCGCACGGTCGGCTTCGCCAGGATCGCCGCGTCGGTAGGGAGGACTTCCGGGGCGCTGCGGGTGATCGAAGCCTACTCGGCCGGGATCAACGCCTGCCTCGAAGCCGGGCCCCTTCCCCCCGAGTTCGCGCTCCTCCGTCACCGACCCGAGCCATGGACGCCGCTGGACACCGCCGCCTGGTCGCTCGTGATGGCGTGGAGTCTCTCTTCTAGCTGGGAGTCGAAGCTCTTGAAGGGCGCGAAGCCCGAAGACTTCCTCCCGCAGACGGACCCGGGCGCGGGCTCGAACGCGTGGGCCGTCGCGCCGTCGCGCAGCGCCACGGGCTCGGCGCTTCTGGCGGGAGATCCGCACCTCTCCCTGGGCATACCGTGCCTGTGGTACGAGCTCGGGCTCTACGGAGGTCCGTATGGAGTCGTCGGGGCCTCGCTGCCGGGGACGCCGGGGGTGGTGATCGGGCACAACGAAGAGATATCCTGGAGCGTTACCGCCGCCCTAACGGACGTGCAGGATCTCTACGCCGAACGCTTCTCGGAGGAAGACCCGCGCCTCTACAAGCAACGCGGCGAGTGGCACGAGGCCGAAATCAGGGAAGAAACCATACGTGTTCGCGGCAGGCGCGAGCCCTTCGTGCAAACCGTCAGGACGACCCCACACGGCCCCGTCGTCACCGACGCCGTCTCCGCGAACGACGCCGACGGGAGCATGGGAGACATGGCCCTCCGCTGGGCAACCCCCGACCCTTCGGTGATCATCGAGTCCGGGCTCGCCGTGAACCGGGCGCGGAACAAGAACGAGTTTCTGGCGGCCCTCGCAGGCTGGACGACGCCCAACCAGAACTTCGTCTACGCGGATCGGGCGGGGAACGTAGGGTGGGCACTCGCCGGCCTCGTCCCCGTGAGGGAGGGCTTTCGGGGGGATCACGTCCTCCCCGGACCGTCGGGCGAGAACGAATGGGCCGGGTTTCTCACCTCCGCAGAGCTTCCACGGCTCTTCGACGCGGACGATGGACAGGTCGCCTCGGCGAACGAGCCTCCCCCCGGCGCGGACCGCATCCCCGGCTACTACCTACCGTCGTATCGCAGGGACCGTATCTCGGCGCTCCTGAACGCCACCGAAGTGCACACGCTGGAGAGCTTCCGGGAGATCCAGGGCGACCTGTACTGCGAGCCGGCCCACGCCCTGGCGAAGGCGCTATCCCGGCTCGCACGGCCACGAGAGCGCGACAAGGAGCTTATACGAGAGCTCGCCTCCTGGGATGGGCGGCTCACCGCCGACAGCCGCCCCGGCGCCGTGGCCCGCGTGTCATTAGAGCACCTGCTCCGCCGGGCGGCGGGCGACGTAAACCCTTCTGGTCACCCCATCCCGAACGGTATCGCAACGTACGTCGGGGACCTCGTCCCCGGGGTAATAAAAAGCCTCGATGGTCTCCCGCAGAAAGTCCTCGCGAGCGCATTGGAAGACGCCGTCTCTACCTTGGAGGACACCCTGGGCAAAGACCCCGAGGGATGGAGCTGGGGCGGCCTGCACGCCGCCGAGCTGAGGCATCCTCTGGGGGCCGTGCGGGTGCTACGGAGCCTCCTGAACCGCGGCTCGTTCCCGATCGGGGGAGACGCCAACACCGTCCGGCACGCCGCCTTCGGCCAGGGCAAGTCCGACGATAGGGGTCACCCGCGCTTCGGCCCCGTAGCCAGGGGCCCCAACTACCGCTTCGTCGTGGACACAGGGGACTGGGACAACGCCTGGAGCGTCGTGGCCCCCGGCCAATCCGGGCACCCCGCAAGCCCGCACTACGACGATGAGTTGAACCTGTGGCTCGAGGTCCGCTACCGCCCGATGGTCTACGGTCGCAGGAGCGCCGAGCTCGCTGCCCGCCACCGACTCATGCTCGAGCCGACAGAGAGGAGGTAGAAAGGCTCGATCAGAACCAGTTGATAACACCGGGTGTGCACTCCTTCGGCAAGCCGTAGCCGATAGCTTGTATATCCCCTTCGATCCCCGCCCAGGAGATCGTCACGCAGATTTCGGCGGCATCCCTCAAGCTGTCGAAATGACGCAAGGTTTCCTCGAAATCGCCGGGCTCGACGGCGGGTTGCCGCCGACCGAAGACACACTCGGGACGCTTCAAGTCCCGCATGAGGATTACTATCTCGTGGTCCTCCCCCGAAACATCGAGGTCGACCGACTCCACCCGCACGCACTGCTCGACGTTGCCATGCACGCTCCTGTAGGGCTCGTCGCGGTTCAGGAAGTAGCTGCGCAAACCTTCGAGCACGAGATACGCTCGTACTCTTCCCGCCGGGCGTCTACTACGTACCTTCCGGTCCGGAGACGTCCTCCGGCGCAACGCCCCGCTCAAGGGTGAGGGAAGAGACGCGGGGACCGTCGACGCTCTTGACCCGCAGGGTGGAGCCGTCGGCCTCGACGACGTCGCCGGGCTCGGGGGGGCGGCCTAAAGCGCCGAGTACGTAACCGCCGATGGTGTCGAAGTCCTCGTGCGGAAGGTCGAGGCGGAAGTACTCATTTACGTCGGTGATCGGGATGCGCCCGTCGATGGCGTAGACGTTCTCGCCCAGCGGTTCGATGGCCGCCTCGTCCTCGTCGAACTCGTCCTGGATCTCTCCGACGATCTCCTCCAGCACATCCTCTATGGTGATGAGCCCCTCGACGCTCCCGTACTCGTCGATCACGATGGCCACCTGGAGCTTGCGGCGCTGGAACTCCCTCAGGATCTCCTCTATGCGCTTGGTCTCCGGCACGACCAGACACTCCCTGACCAGGGGCTGGATGTCGAAGCCGTTCCCGTCCTCCTTTGCGGCCCTGAAGAGGTCCTTGACGTGTACTGCACCGAGGACGTGGTCGAGGTCGTCCTTGTAGACCGGGTAACGCGTGTAGCGGCCGAAGGCGGCCTTCTCGACGAGCTCCTCCAGCGGCGCGTCGCTCGGCAGGGCCTCGATGTCCGGGCGGGGGACCATAATCTCGCGGGCCACCGTATCCCCGAAGTCGAAGACGTTGTTAAGGTACTCCCGCTCCTGGGGGTCGAGGACGCCGGAGGACGTGCTGGAGGAGATCATGATTCGAAGCTCCTCC
Organism: Rubrobacter sp.; assembly: GCA_016781635.1. Taxonomy (GTDB): domain Bacteria; phylum Actinomycetota; class Rubrobacteria; order Rubrobacterales; family Rubrobacteraceae; genus Rubrobacter_F. The sequence goes on along the minus strand of JADDPY010000206.1, from coordinate 17,644 downwards.
TCCGAGTGGGCCTCCATCTCCTCGCCGAGGCGTATCCCCCAGGGCTTCAAGACGAAGTTCGTCGAGGCGTTGACGAGCCAGACCAGCGGCCGGAAGAGCAGCATGAAGAGCCTCAGGGGACGCGCGATCCACAAGGCCGTCGCCTCGGCCCGCTGGATGGAGAAGTACTTGGGGGCCTGCTCCCCGAAGACGAGGTGGGCGTAGGTGATGACCGCGAAGCCCAGGATGACGGCTATAACCTCGACGACGCTCTCGTTCGTGATCCCCACGCCGTGCAACAGCGGCCGGATGAGCGCCGAGACCGCCGGCTCCCCTACCCAGCCGAGACCGAGCGAAGCGACGGTGATGCCGACCTGGCAGACGGAGAGGTAGGTATCGAGGTCGTGGAGCGCCGTGCGCACCTTGGCCGCCCTCGTGCTCCCCTCCTGCTCGAGCTGCACGATCCGCGTCTCCCGCACCCGCACGAACGCAAACTCTGCGGCGACGAAAAAGCCGTTCAGCACGATAAGGACGAGCGCCGCTACCAGGTTGATCGAGGAGTAAAGCGACTCGTCCAAGGTTAAGACGCGCCTCCGGGCAATGCCCCCTGGCGCGTCCAAAGTCTGTGGCTGGTATCGAAATCATCCATCTTGTTGCGAGCGGCATTATACCCCAGCCACCCCGCGCAAGCACCACCGTCTACCCGAAAGGTTCCGATGTGCCCCACAACACCCGGACCCCGCCTTACCCGCCCCGCCCCACGGGTAGAATCCTCACGACCGCTAGATCGTCAGCAGGGAGGATCACACCATGAACGAGGGAGTACAGAGACTATGAAGGTGCTGGTAGCGGGCTCGCACGGCAAGGTCGGACGACACCTCGTTCGGCTCCTGGCCGAGGCGGGGCACGAAGCGATGGCCATGATCCGGGACGACTCTCAGGCCCTGGAGGTGGAGAGCTTCGGCGGCACCCCTGTCGTGGCCGACCTCGAAGGGGACCCGGCCCCCGCCGCCGAAGGCTCGGACGCCATAATCTTCACCGCAGGCGGCGGCCCGGGGAGCGGGGCCGCCAAAAAGGAGACCATCGACCGGCAAGGGGCCATAAAGCTTATCGAAGCCGCGAAGGATTACGGCATCCGGCGCTACGTCATGGTCAGCGCCATGGGCGCCGACGACCCGGAATCTGGCCCCGAGGGGATGCGGCCCTACCTTAAAGCCAAGGGCCAGGCCGACGACGCCCTGCGCGAGAGCGGCCTCGACTACACCATCGTGCGCCCCGGCCGCCTCACCGACGACCCCGCCGCCGGGCGCGTCGACGCCGCGACCTCGCTCGGCCGTCGCGGCGAGATCACCCGCGAAGACACCGCTCGCGTCCTCGTCGCAACCCTCACCGCCAACACCCACGGCAAGACCTTCGAAGTCCTGGCAGGCGACACGCCCATAGAAGAGGCCATAAACGGTTTGTAAAGTGTCCGTATCAAGCTGACAGGTGTACGGCGGAACGCGTCTCTCCAACCAGCACACCACTGCCCTTGCGCAGCCACGAAAGAGGGAGCCCGATCATAACGACCGGGCTCCCTCTTTCACCGCCCAAAGCTGACGGCTGGTTACAGAAAGCTGACCGCTCTAATTAAGCCTTGCCCTCAGCCGAGTACTCGCGGAGGAAGCCCTCAAAGAGCTTGCGGTGCTGCTGCTCATCGCGCAGGACAGCAATGGTCATGTCGTTCGTGACGGGGTCGGAGTCCTCCGTCGCCTCGATCACGCGCGTGTAGTGCTCGATCGCCTTCGTCTCCGCGTCGATCACGCCCTTGATGACGTGGACGATATCGATCTGCTCCTCCGGCGGCTGCAGGAAGGTCTGCTCGGCCTTGAAGTCCATCGAACCAGGGACCACGCCGTAAAGCTCCTTGATCCTCTCCGCAAACTGCCTCGCGTGCCCGAGCTCCTCCTCGATGTCCTCTTCGAGGGACTCCTTGATCTCCTGTGCCCTCACCCCGTCCGGGTTGATAGACTCGGAGACGTAGTTCATTACGGTCTCGAGCTCCATAAAGTAAGCGGTCTTGAGGAGTTCTACGATCTCCTCGCGCTTCTCGGACATCTCCGGCGAGAGGATCCCCTCGCTGCCCCTGTTAGTTTCCACTGAGGTACCTCCTGATCTCTGCTTTACGGCACGTTTGTAACACTACCCGGCAAGGTCGCCCGTAAAACACGACACTCTGCCGCAAATGAAGCCCTTTTCTCAGGTACCAGCGGGCTGCAGCTCCCGAAGATCCTTGGGCTTGTAGCGGCGCACGTACTCGCGGAACTCGGCGATTTCACGCTCGGACCTCTCCCCCGACCATCCGAGGTGCTGCACCGCGATCCTGGCAGCCGCCCGGTCCACGTCGAGACCGACCCTGGGCCCCATCCCGACCATCGTTCGCCGAAGCAGCACGTCCCTCAGGGTCGCCGCGAGCTCCCGACGGAACGCGTACAACACCTCCGCCCCGATGATGCCGGTCTCGGGTGTAAACGTCGCAGCGAGCGGTACGCGAAGGGAGTGGTCGTCACCTGCCTCGGCGAGGACGTCGGGGGCGCGCGTACCGTAAAGCTTCAAGAGGCGCTCGGCGAGGTCGTCGGTCAGCCCGCTCGTAAGCTTGAAATCGGTGGCGAAGCTCGCGAAATCGCGCGTCTCCCCACCCGGGAGCGGGACCTTGGCCGTGCGGCTCCGGGGGGCCTGCCGCCCGAGCTTCTTGTACACCCGATCCACCGTCTGTCGCGAGAGGTTGCGGTAGGTGGTCAGCTTACCCCCGACGATGGAGATGAGGCCGCCTATCTTCGGCTCCTCCTTCGCGTGGTCGTAGACGACGTGGCTCCGGGTGACGGCGCTCGTGGACCCCTCGGGCTGGTAGGGCAGGGGTCGCACTCCCGAGTAGGTGAACAGCACCTCGTCGCGGGTCAGGTTCGCCTCCGGGATAACGCTGTTGGTCTCCTCGATCAGGTAGTCGATCTCTTCGTCGTCCGCGACCACGAGGTCGACGTCGCCCTCGTAGCGGATGTCCGTCGTCCCGATAAGGTAGCGCCCGTTCCACGGCACGATAAAGTACGGCCGACCGTCCCTCCTGGCCTCGACATACATCGCCGTCTCCGGCGCTCCGGGGAACGGGTCCACGATCAGGTGGCTGCCCTTCGTGCCCCCGATCATGCGCCCCTCGTCCGGGCGCATCCTGTTCAGGACCTGATCCACCCACGGCCCCGCGACGTTGACCGTGACCGGCGCCCTCGCCTCGTGCCTCGTGCCGCTCAGGACGTCTACGAACTCCACCCCGACGACGTCTCCGTCTTCCACCAGGACCTTCTCCGCCTCGGCGTAGGTGATGACGACCGCGCCATGCTCGTGAGCGGAGACGGCGTTCTCGACGGCGAGTCGCTCAGCGTACTCAACCTGCCCGTCGTAGTACAGCGCGGCACCGACAAGGCCCTCGGTGTTGAGGCCCGGGGCACGCTCCATGACCTCCTCGCGCGAGAGCATCTTGTGCCTGTTCATGGACTTGCTCGGCGAGAGGGCATCGTACATGAACATGCCCAGCCCCACGAGCGTGGGGCCGCGCTTGGAGCTCTCGTAGATCGGCACCATAAACGGCAGCGGTTTGACGAGGTGCGGCGCGATGCGCAAGAGCTTCTCGCGCTCGGAGAGGGACTCCCAGACTAGGTGGAACTCGTAGTACTCGAGGTAGCGCAGGCCGCCGTGGATCAGGCGTGTAGACCAACTCGTCGTCCCGCTGGCGATGTCGCCCTTGTCCAGGAGCAGGACCTTCAAGCCGCGCATCGCCGCGTCGCGCGCGATCCCGGCGCCGTTGATCCCGGCCCCCACGACGATGAGGTCGAAGGGGTAACCGGCTATGTCGCGTGGTACCCGGGTCTCTGCCGTGTTGGGCTCCATTTCTACTCCCCTTCGTGTAGCTTCGGCTCGGTCCGAGCCTCCATCGCGGCCTCGACGCACTCGTCGCCGCCCGCCCCGGTCGAGGCCATCACCCCCGCCGCGAACGCCCCCTCCACGAACGGCGTGTCCACGAGCCGCACCTTCTCTTTCGTCTCCGGTTCTAGCATATCCACCACGGTCTCGGCCGAGAGCACCGCGCTGCCTATGTCCATGAAAATTAGGATCTCATCCGTCCCCATCCCCTCGATGGCGGCCAGAATGCCGTCCGGGTCCGTGCCAAGCCCCCCCTCGGAATCTCCCCCGACTGCCACAACCTCGACCTCGCCGGCCATGTGCCGGACGAGCTCGGCGGTACCCTCCGCTATCGCCCTGCTGTGCGAGACGAGCACGAGCCCGACCATGCCCTACGCCCCCAGCGCCCGGGCCGCGGCGTCCAGGAGCAGGTATGAGGAGCGCGCGCCGGGGTCCATGTGCCCAACTGCCCGCTCCCCCAGGTAATTCGCACGCCCCCGCCTCGCCGTGAGGGGAACCGTCGTCTCCGAACCTTCGTTCGCCGCCTCCGCCGCAGCCCGGAGGACCTCCCCCGCGCCCCCGCCGGACGCCGCCGCCTCTTTTGCAGCACCGGCCGCAGGCTGCAGGGCGTCCACCATCGTCTTGTCCCCCACCTCGGCCTTGCCGCGCTGCTTCACCCCGCCGACCGCCGCCTCCAGCGCCTCCGCGACGTCCTCGGGGGAAGGGTCTTTTTTCCCCGCGAGCGCGGTCGCGGCGCGCAGAAACGCCGTACCGTACAGTGGGCCGGCGGCACCCCCCACCTTGCTTATGAGGGCCATCGAGACGGCCTTGAGGGCGTCGGCCGGGGTCGCGGGCTCCGCGCCTTCGAGGCGTTCGAGGGCCGCGCCGAAGCCGCGGTGCATGTTGTTGCCGTGGTCGCCGTCCCCGATCTCCGAGTCCAGCTTCGTCAGGTGCCGCCGGTGCTCCTCCATCGCGGCTGCCATCTCCCTTACAACCGCGACCGTCTTCTCGGTAGCGCTCAATTAACCTCCCCTTCTACGAGCCCCTCGCGCACGAGGTGCTTCTGCACCTTGCCGAGGGCGTTGCGCGGGAGCTCGTCGACGAACACGACCTCCCGGGGCCGTTTGTAGCCCGCGAGGTCGTCCCGGCAGAAATCCATTACTTTCCCTGCCTCCAGCCCCGGGTCGTCGCGCACGACGGCCGCGGCTACCTTCTCGCCATACTCCTCATCGGGCAGCCCCACGACGGCGACCTCGGCGACTCCGGGACAGCTCTCCAGAACCTCCTCGACCTCGCGCGGGTAGACATTGTAGCCGCCCGAGATGATCAACTCCTTCGCCCGTCCGGTGATCGTGTAGTAACCATCGTCGCTGACCGACCCGAGATCTCCGGTCCGGAACCAGCCGTCCGCCCCCAGGCTCTCCTCCGTGGCGTCCGGTCGCCGCCAGTAACCCGCGAAAACGTGCGCACCACGAACCTCGATCTCCCCGACCTCCTCAGGCTCCAGAACCTCGCGGCTCTTCACGCCGGCCACCCGCGCCTCTTGCCCCGAGAAAGGTCCCCCGACCGTGCCCGGCCTCCGCTCGCCGTCGTAGGGGTTCGTGAGGTTCATCCCGGTCTCCGTCATCCCGTACCGCTCCAGGATGCGCTCCCCGAAGAGCTCCTCGAACTCCGCAAAAGCCGCCGGGCTCAACGGCGCGCTCCCGGCCACATACAGCCGCAGAGGGCCCGGTCGCTCGTCGCGAGACCGGGCCTCCCGCAAGAGGCGCGTGTACATCGTGGGTACGCCGAAGAACATCGTCGTCTCACCGACCAGCAGCACGTTGTAGACCGCGTCGGCGTCGAACCTGCGGTGTAGCTCCGCGCTTGCACCCGTGAAAAACGTCCCGTGTGCGCCGACGGTCAGGCCGTGCGTGTGGAAGAGCGGGAGGGTGAGGAGCAGGCGATCCCTCTGTTCCCAGCGCCACGCCTCGCAGACCGCCGCTACGTTGGCGACGAGGTTACGGTGAAGGAGCATCGCCCCCTTACTCCTCCCCGTGGTCCCGGACGTGTAGGCGATGTTCGCAAGGTCGTCGCCTTGGGGGAGCACCCGTTTGTACGGACCCGCCTCGGCGAGAAATTTATCCATGCCCTCGCCTACCTCGACAACGGTCTCGAGTTCCGGCAGAGACTCGCGTACCCCCTCCAACTCGGGCCGCCGCTCCCCGTCGGTGAGACAGAGACGGATGCCCGCGTCGTCGAAGATGTGGCGGAGCTCTGTCCTCTTATACGCGGTGTTCACCGGCACTATTACCGCGCCCGCGAGGTGAGTACCGAGATAGGCCGCAAGGAAGTCCGGGCTGTTGCCGAGGAAGAGGGCAACACGTTCTCCCTTCACGATGCCCTGCCGCCCCAACGCTGCCGCGAACCCCTCGGCCCGTTCGAGCAAACGGCCGTAGCTCCACTCGTCGCCCTCGAAGAGGAGGCACGTCCTTTCGGGCGTACGCTTCGCGTGGCCGACAAAGGCCTCGACGACGGAGGCGGGCAGTTCAGCCATCGCCATCCTCGACGGGGGGCAGGACGCCCGGCGTCGCACGGGGGTCATTCGCCGCGCCCCTGGTGGCTAAGGAGCGGTCCCGCCCTTCTTCGCCTTTTCTCGCCCTATCAGCCAAAGAGCAACGCGCCGATCAGGAAGATCGAGGTCATAATCCAGATTGCCGTCGCCGGCGGGTCTATATGGGTATCGCCGTGTACCAGGAACAGCCTGGAGGCAAGCTCGCCGACGAGCGCCCCCAGGATGCCGCCGATGATGCCGATGATGAGCGCGGCGCCGATCCCGAAGGGCGCGGCCACGCCCGCCGCCACGGCCGCGGGAAGGGCCATGTGGTGCGTAACCGGGATCGAGGTACCGAACTGCAAGAAGATCAGGGAAGCCGCCGTGATCCCGAAGCCGATCACCGCTCCGGCCGGGGCCAGGTCCGGGTTCGCCTGCGCGACGCTTATCGCGAGGAACGCCGAGAATGCGCCGACGCCGAGCCCTATAACCGCGGCTTGTCCCCAGCCCTGCTGGTAGGCCACCCAGGCACGGTCACCGCCCGGGTTGAACCTGCCACGCCGCCGCGATTCATCGTCGAGCGAGCCGAAGAGGCCGGTCTTGCCGAAGGCCAGCCGGGCGATGACGGCGGAGATAAAGACGGTGAGCGCCACGACGTCGGTGTAGGAGGCGAGGTTCAAAAATTCCATCAACACGTACTGTATGAGGTAGCCCAGCATGCCGAAGGCGCCGCCCACGAGGAGCGTCAACGGGTCGCCGAGACCGGCGAGGCCCGTGGCAATGTCTCTGCCCCCGGAATCCAGCGTTCCTCTACGCGCGGCGAAGGCAGCCGCCGCAGCCCCGCCGGCGAAGCCGATATGCGGCCCGAAGACCGGACCGAATGCCACGTTGGTCAGAAAATCGTAGTCGCTGCCCGCGAAGGCGATAGCCACGCCGACGAGCACCGTAAAGCCGGTAAAGATAAAAGACGGCAACGCCCCGATGGCGGCCCCGAACAGGCCGCCGCCAAAAGCGGCGACCAACGTCAGCCAACTAAATTCCATATAGTTCCCTTTCCCCTTCGTTTTCTACGACTGCTCCGGCCCTCTAGAAAGGACGCCCCGCCGCGACGCTGCAAGGCGCCTGGAGGTAGCCTTTCATCTCCTCGTCGAGCTTGAGGAGCGAGATGCTGAAGCCGGCCATCTCTATAGAGGTCATGTACTCGCCGATGTAAGGCATCTGCCAGACCTGCACACCCTCGCGCTTGAGGACGTCCGCGACGCGGGCGTAGGCCACGTAGAGCTCCATGAGCGGGGTGCCGCCGAGGCCGTTGATCATGACGGCGACCTCGGAGCCCGTGAAGTCCACGTTGTCGCCGAGGATCTTCTCGAGCATCTCGTCCACGATCTGATCCGCGGGCTCTATCTTTTTGCGCTCGATGCCGGGCTCGCCGTGGATGCCCATCCCGATCTCCATGTCTTCGTCGGCGATCTCGAAGATAGGCTCGCCGGACTCGGGCGGCGTGCAACTCGTGAGCGCCATCCCCATGGAACGCAGGTTAGCGTTGACCCGGGAGGCCATGTCCCCGACCCCCGAGAGGTCTTTGCCATCATCGGCGGCGGCACCGACGATTTTGTGGACCAGGATCGTGCCGGCAATACCGCGGCGGCCCGTGGTGTAGGTCGAGTCCTCCACCGAGACGTCGTCGTTGACGATGACGTAGTCCGTCTGGATCCCCTCGGCCTCGGCGAGCTCCCCGGCCATCTCGAAGTTGAGGACGTCACCGGTGTAGTTTTTGACGACGTAGAACACTCCGGCCCCGCCGTCGACTGCCTTTGTGGCCTCGAGCATCTGGTCCGGCGTGGGGCTCGTAAAGACCACGCCCGCACAGGCGGCGTCGAGCATCCCGGGGCCGACGTAGCCACCGTGCGTCGGCTCGTGCCCGGAGCCGCCCCCACTGATGAGGGCGACCTTTCTCTGGACGGGGGCGTCGGCGCGTACGACGACGCCGAAGTCATGGATGACGCGGAGCATCCCGCCGTGGGCGAGCTCCATCCCCCGAAGCATCTCGGCGACCACGTTCTCCGGGGCGTTAATGACTTTCTTCATCGCGCTCCTCTCGCTACTGAATGGGCGACTCGACGGCCTCGGTCGCCCAGTTTTTGGAGCGCTCGACGGCCTCCTTCCAACGTCCGTGCAGACGTTCCCGCTCCTCGTCGCTCATCTGAGGCTCGTAACGGTTGGCGAGCTTCCACTTTGCGGCGAGCTCGTCACGATCCGTCCAGAAGCCGGTCGCGAGCCCCGCGAGGTACGCGGAGCCTAAAGCCGTGGTCTCCGTGATCTCCGGCACTTCTACCGGCACCCCGAGAATGTCCGCCTGAAACTGCATGAGCCAGCCGTTGGAGGCCGCCCCGCCGTCCGCCCTGAACCCCGGAAGCTCTATCCCCGAGTCCTTCTGCATCGAGTCGACGACGTCCTTCGTCTGGTAGGCCATGCTCTCGAGCGCCGCGCGGGCGAGGTGCGCCTTGGTGGTGCCGCGCGTGATCCCCACGACGGTGCCGCGAGCGTACGGCTCCCAGTGCGGGGCCCCGAGGCCCACGAGCGCCGGGACGAAATACACGTTGTCGTTCGAGTCGACGCTCCGGGCGAGCTCCTCGGTCTCGGAGGCCTGACTGATGATGCCGAGGCCGTCGCGGAGCCACTGCACGGCGGCACCCGTGACGAAAATTGCCCCTTCGAGGGCGTACTCGACCGGCTCGTCGCCGATCCCCCACGCGATGGTAGTGAGGAGGTCGCCCGCGCTCCTCATCGGCTCGGTCCCCGTGTTCATGAGGGCGAAAGAGCCGGTGCCGTACGTGTTTTTGGCGAGGCCTTTTTCGTAGCAGGCCTCGCCGAAGAGGGCGGCCTGCTGGTCCCCTATGACGGCCGCGACCGGGACCTCGGCCTGGAAGAAGGCCTCGGGGTCGGTGTTGCCGTAGACGTGGGAAGAAGGCCTGACCTCGGGCAAAACGGTGCGCGGCACGGTGAGCATCTCCAGAAGCTCGTCGTCCCACTTGAGGTCGAAGATGTTGTAGAGGAGGGTGCGCGAGGCGTTGGAGTAATCGGTGACGTGGGCCCGGCCACCCGTGAGCTTGTAGACCATCCAGGAGTCGATGGTGCCGAAGGCGATCTCGCCGTTCTCCGCCCGCTCCCTGAGGCCCTCGACGTTGTCGAGCATCCACTTGATCTTGGAGCCGGAGAAGTACGCGTCTATAGTCAGCCCGGTCTTGTCCCTTACCGTACCGTCGTAGCCCTGCTCGGAGAGCTTGCCGCAGATCTCGGCGCCCCGTCTGTCCTGCCACACGATCGCGTTGTGGACGGGCTCACCGGTCGAGCGGTCCCACATCACGGCGGTCTCGCGCTGGTTCGTTATGCCGATGGCGGCGAGCTGGCGGGCGCTCACCTGGGCATCGCCCAAAGCCTCACCGACGACGCGCATGGAGACCCGCCAGATCTCGTTCGCGTCGTGCTCGACCCAACCGGGCCTCGGATAATGCTGCGTGAACTCCGAATAAGCCCTTCCCACGAGCGTCGCGTCGTGGTCGAAGACGAGCACCGTCGTCCCCGTCGTACCCTGGTCTATCGACAGAACGTAATCCCCTGCCATACCCTGTCCTTTCCGTACCTTTCCCCCGTTACGGCTGACGCTGCGCCCCACTCTCCCCTGGCCTCACCTCCCGAACGCGAGAAGCCCCGCACGGCAGACGCCCTGGCCGTTTTTGCCAGCCAGATGCTCTCCTTCCCGTGCGAGGCTCTCTCTTATATCTCTGTGCCCGCAAAGCCTTATTGTCTTTCGTGGACACTCTACGCCGGCTAAAAATCCGCGTCAAGCGGAAAGTTCAGCGGTGTTCATCAAGTTAGCTTGGGCGCCAGAGCCCTCTGTGACTCGTGGAGACGCCGGCGGCTCCGGTGGAGAGCAGGGCCGCAACGTCTTCTTCGCTCTTGAGCAGGCCGCCGGCGAGGACGGGACGTTCCAGAAGCTTGGGGTAAAGGGCGAGGACCTCGGGGAGCGCGAGGGCGGGGAGTATCTCGACGCAGTGGGGGTCGGCGCGGCCGATCAAGCGTGCCCCCCGCTCGACCGCCCCGGAATCTATGGCGAAGAGGCGTTGGATCGCGACGAGGCCCAACCCCTTGGCGAGCTCGATGACGTGCCGGTGAGTCGAGATGATCCCCGCGACCCGCCCGGCGAGAAATCGCAGGCCGCTCGCGTCGGCGGAGATACCCCCGACGAGGTCGACGTTGACGCACACGGCGGGCTTCCTGCGGCTCCCTATCTGGTCCATCGTCTCCAGCACCCGGAAGACGTCGCCGCCGAGCACGAAGACCGCCGCGTGTGGACCCGAGAGGGCGGCCTGCAGCGCGTCATCGGGACCCCTCACCGCCGGTATGACGGGAGCACGACGCAGCCCCTCAACGAAAATGCGCCCGCCGTCCGCCCTCTTCATGCCCGGACGATAGCACCTCCCACCGACCGCCGAACCCCCTACGCTGCGCTAGACTAAAGTGCTAACGAATTTCCGTATACGACGCGGAGGCGAAGAACCAATGGCTATAAAATTCGCGGGGGCACACCACGTTACGGCAATAGCCGGTGACCCGCAGCAGAACGTCGACTTCTACGCGGGCGTCCTGGGGCTCAGGCTCGTCAAAAAAACCGTCAACTTCGACGACCCGGGCTCCTACCACCTCTACTATGGGGACGCCGGCGGCAATCCCGGCACGATCATGACCTTCTTCTCCTGGCCCGGCGCACCGCGCGGCCGGAGCGGGGCCGGCCAGATCGGGGCTACCTCGTTCGCTGTGCCGGAAGATTCTCTGGGCTATTGGACGCAGCGTCTCGTGGAGCACGGCGTCCGCTTCGGGACACCTACGCGCCGCTTCGACGAGACCGTCCTCGCCTTCGAGGATCCCGACGGACTAGGGATAGAGATCGTGGCGCGGCCGGGGCTGAACGGGGCGTCCTCTTCATGGGCGGGGAGCACCGTGCCCGAGGAGCACGCTATCCGCAAGATCTCGGGCGTCACCCTCCTCGAAGTTGCACCCGACCGGACGGAGGAGCTCCTCACGAGCTTCCTGGGCTTCGAGAAGGTCGGGGAGGAGGACGGTCGCGTCCGGTACGCCACGGCCGGAGGCGAGAACGCCGAGAGCTTCGCGGACGTCGTCGGGGTGCCGGACGCGGCACGGGGACAGACCGCGGTCGGGACGACGCACCACGTCGCTTGGCGGGCGCCGGATGATGAGACCGAGGAGTCCTGGCGCGGGGAGGCCGAGGCGCGGGGCCTCGACGTCACCCCCGTCCTCGACCGGCAGTACTTTCACTCGATCTACTTCCGCGAGCCCGGCGGCGTACTCTTCGAGATCGCGACCGACCCTCCCGGCTTCGCGGTGGACGAGGATCCGAACCACCTCGGCGAGAATTTGAAGCTCCCGCCCTGGCTGGAGAGGCACCGCGACAAGATCGCGGCAGACCTGCCACCGATTCGCCTGCCGCAAGAGAAGGCGCTCTAGCCGTGGCGAACGAGATATCGGGCTTCGCGCACCGCTTCGTACCGGCCGAAGGCGACGACGGTAACACCCTGCTGCTCTTGCACGGCACCGGAGGTAACGAGGACGATTTGCTCCCGCTGGGCCGCATGATGCGCGGGAGCGCCGCCCTCCTAAGCCCGCGCGGGAAGGTCCTGGAGCACGGCATGCCCCGCTTCTTCAGGCGCCTCGCCGAGGGCGTCTTCGACGAGGAAGACCTGATCAAGCGCACCCACGAGCTCGCCGGTTTTGTCGAGGCGGCCACGCAAGAGTACGGGCTGGACCGGAACCGCATCTGGGCGGTCGGCTTCTCCAACGGGGCGAACATCGCGGCGAGCCTACTCCTTCTCCACCCGGGCCTCCTCGCGGGCGCCGTCCTCCTCCGGGCGATGGTCCCCCTGGAGCCCGAGCCCACGCCCGACCTCTCGGGCACCCCGGTCTACCTCGCGGCCGGCCGTTCAGACCCGATCGTACCGGCCGAGAACACCGAACGGCTCGCGGGCCTCCTCACGGAAGCGGGCGCGGACGTCACCCTCGACTGGCAACCGGGCGGCCACGGCATAGGCCGCCCGGAGGTCGACGCCTCTCGCTTGTGGCTTGAAGGCGTGCTCGCAAACTCCCAGTAGCCCGAGCTTTAGGCAGGGCTCGGACGCTGCCGTGTCTGAGGGCGGCGTCCGAGCCCTGCCGCTAGACTGGTAACCACCTCCGCCGGCAGCATGAGCCAGGCTCGGGCCCCGCAAACGCCAGACCTCTTAGCGTTCATAACCTGAACTTATTGCTTTCATAACCTTCAGGTGATAGCTTTGATCCTATGGGGGTAAGCCTGCAAGGACTTCGCGTGTTCCTGTGCGTACTGGAGTGTGGTTCGCTCTCGTCGGCGGGACGGGAGCTGGGGATGACGCAGCCTGCCGTCTCCAACCACGTGCATGCGTTGGAGGAGCGCTTCGGGGTGGCGCTCGTCTCCCGGGGGCGGCCGATGCGCGCCACACCAGCGGGGGAACATCTGGCGGGGCACGCGCGCCGTGTCCTCGCCGAGGTTGCGAAGCTTGAGGAGGGCATGGCCCGGCAAGCCGGGCCGTGCGGACGGCTCGCCGTGGGGGTTTCTTCGACACCAGGGGAGTTGCTCCTTCCCCGGCTCGCCGTGGAGTTCTCCGAGCGGTATCCGGAGGTGGCGCTCGACGCACGGGTGGCCGACACGGAGGAGACCGTCGCCTTGATACTCGGGCGCGAGGTCGAGGTTGCGCTCGTGGGGCGCACGGTGGAGCATCCTCGGCTCGTCTGTAAGGTAGTCGAGGAGGACGAGCTCGTCCCGGTGGCCTCAGCCTCGGACCCGCTCGTCGGCGGAACCGTGGACACGGGCGCGCTAGGCGGTCGCCAGTTTGTGCTCAGGGAGAAGGGCTCGGCGACGCGGCTGGCAGTAGAGGAGGGGCTCGCAAGGGCCGGTCTCGAGGGGCCGGCGGTGGCGATGGAACTCGGCTCCAACGCGGCCGTCGTGGGCGCTGTTGCGGCTGGGGCGGGCATCGGGGTAATTCCAGCTCGCACCCTCGGGGCCCGGCCGCTCGTGGAGCGGCTCGACGTTAGGGGGGTGAGCTTCTCCCGCCCGTTCGTCCTGCTCGTAGAGCACGACCGGCCCCTCTCGCCCGCGGCGGAGGCTTTTGTGGAGGTGTGTACGCAGAGA
>JADDPY010000206.1:0-3958 GCA_016781635.1 Rubrobacter sp. | reverse complement strand
CAAACGTTCGTTCGTTGCCGTGGTGTTCGCGCTCCTCGTCGTTTTCGCGTCGGGGTGCGGAGGTGCCTCCGAGGAAGGGGCAGACGGGCAGGCGCAAGAGCCGCCGTTGCGCGTCGGGCTCGTGCCGAACCAGAACCCCGAGAAGGTCGAGGCCGAGTACGGGCCGCTCGGGGATTACCTCTCGAAGGAGCTGGGGCGCGAGGTAGAGCTCTCGGTGCCGGCGAGCTACAACGCCGTGGTCGAGGCTATGGCGTCGGCGGAGTTGGACCTCGCGTACTTTGGGGGGCTGACCTACGCACAGGCACGCGAGCGGGCGGAGGTACATCCGCTCGTCACGGAGATCAACCCGAGGACCCACGACACGACGTATCGCTCCGTGGTCATCGTGCCGACGGGCAGCCCGGTCCGGGAGGTCTCGGAGCTTAAGGGCAAGGACTTCGCGTTCGGGAGCGTATCTTCGACCTCGGGCTCGTTGTACCCCTCGATCATGCTGAAAGAGGCCGGCATCGACTACCGTACGGACCTGGGCGAGACCACCTACACCGGCGGGCACGACGCGACGGCACAGGCGGTCGCGGGCGGGCGGGTCGACGCGGGCGGGATCGAGGATCGCATCCTGTACCGGCTTCAAGAGGAGGGCGCCATCGAGGAAGATTCCGTGCGCGTGATCGAGGAGTCCGATCCGATACAGGGCTACCCGTGGGTGGTCCGAGACGCGCTCCCCGACGACCTGGAGAACGCCATCGCCGATGCCTACCTGAACATGAAGGACCCGAAGCTGCTCGACCTCCTCAGCGCCGAGGGCTACGAGCGCGTCGAGGCCGAAGATTACGACTACGTCGAGGAGCAGGCCCGCGATCTCGACCTCCTCACGGAGAAGAAGTAGCTTGGGACAGAGGCTCGTGCTCGATGGCGTCGGCGTCCGCTTCGGCGACGCCGCGGCACTGGAGGGCGTAACGCTCTCCGTCAAGCCCGGCGAGAAGCTCGCCGTGATCGGGGCGAGCGGCGCGGGTAAATCCACGCTCTTTCGCACCCTGACCCGGAGCGTCGCCCTGGGTTCCGGCTCCGTAACCGTGGGGGGACGCAACCTCTACGCCCTGTCCTGGCGCGAGCTCGGGGCCACGCGACGGCGGGTCGGGACGATCCACCAGGCCTACAACCTCGTCCCCGAGCTTTCGGCCGGCATGAACGCGGCCCTGGGCGAGGTCGGCGGGCTGGGGAGGCTCGCGACGCTTCGGACGCTGCTCCTCGGCCCCGACGCCGGCCTCTCCCGTAGGGTCGAGGGAGCCTTGCAACAGGTCGGGCTCGGAGAGCGGGTTCGCGCGAGGACGGCGGACCTCTCCGGGGGGCAGCAGCAGCGGGTCGCGGTGGCGCGGCTGCTGGTGCAGAGACCGGGTCTCATCCTGGCCGACGAGCCTTTCGCCGCCGTGGATCCCGTGACGGCGGAGAGGGTGATGGCGGCGCTCCTGGATCTGAACCGCGAGGGAGCCACGCTGCTCGTCAACCTACATGACGTTGCGGCGGCGCGCACGTTCCCCCGTATCGTAGCGCTGCGCGAGGGCCGCATAGCCTTCGACGGCGAGCCGAAGGATCTTACGGACGAGATGCTGGCCGGGATTTACGAGGGCGACGAGAAACGTGTACAGCACGAGGAGGAAAAGTTAGGGTCGCGGAGGCGGGAGCCGATGCGGGTGGCGGAGGGCCGCGATGGCGTCTCGGCCCACTAGCCCCCCCGGGCTCGGAGGGGCGATCCCCCGCTTCTCCTGGCCCGTGAGCCTCGCCCTGCTCGTCATTCTCGGCCTGACCGGGTGGAGCGCCTACGGGGTCGGCTTCGACCTCGTCGAGCTCCTCTCCGGCGGCGGCGCGGTGGAGAGGTTCGTCTCCGAGATGTTCCCGCCCGACCTCTCGGCCGCCACCCTCCGGGCGACGGGTGTGGGTATCCTCGAAACATTTCAGATGTCTTTCCTCGGCGCCCTTATAGGGGCGATCGTAGCCTTCCCGCTCGCGGCGCTCGGCACGCGCGAGGCGCCCACGGTTGGGATGTCGAGCGTCGAACGCCTGCTCGCGGCGATCCCGTATCACGTCGCCCGGTTCGTCCTCAACGTCTTCCGCTCCGTGCCGGACATCCTGTGGGCTCTCGTCTTCGTGGTGGCCCTGGGGCTCGGGCCGTTCCCCGGGATGCTCGCCCTCGCCGTTCACTCCGCGGGCGTCTTGGGCAAGCTCTACAGCGAGACGCTGGAGACCGTGCCCTCCAGACCGGTCGAGGCGCTGAGGGCGACGGGGGCCACGGAGCTTCAAGCATTCCTGTTCGGGCGGCTCCCGCAGGCCATGAGCGGGTTCGCCTCTCTCACGCTCTACCAGTGGGAGTGCAACATTCGCTCGGCGACGATCCTGGGGTTTGTCGGGGCCGGGGGGATCGGACAGCAGATCCTGATCTCCATGAACCTCTTCGACTACCCCAAGGTCGCGACCCTCGTCGGCGCGACGATAGTGGTCGTCCTCCTCGTCGACCGCTTCTCAGCAGCGGTGCGGCGGAGGTTGATGAGCTAAACGCAGTGCGGCACATAAAGCGACGTCGCACCGGAACGGTACCGTTTTCAGGCTCGTTCGATCCCCTGGAGCAAAAATAGGATGCGCTCCGCAAGTGGAGGGACTCGGTTCTCGACTACCTCCCAGACGATCTCGAGGTCCACCGCTGCGTACCTGTGTATGAGGATGTCGCGCATCCCCGCCATCTCGGCCCACGGTATCCCGGACCGCGAGGCTCGAAGGGCCGGCGAAAGGTTTTTGGTAGCCTCTCCCACAATCTCTAGATTACGCAAGGTGGCGTCCTGCACCATCTGCTCCCGCAAAAACGTTTCGCGCCCCTTCGCATTGTACGCCGTTATGCGGTTCAGAGCCTCCAAGATGTGACGCAGAAATACCTCGTCCCTCTCGTCCAAGCTTACGCTCAGAGCGGCACCGCTTCATGCAAGACCTTCTCGCGCAGGTATGGGGAGAGGGAGTTCTCGGTTAGCACATCCACCTGGCGTCCAAGCACCTCCTCGATCTCTTGCTTGAAGGCGACGAGATCGAAGAGGTCGCGCCCGGGTTCCATGTCGACGAGAAGGTCCAGATCGCTCCGCTCCGTAGCGGTGCCACGGGCCACCGATCCAAACACGCGTACGTTCCGGGCACCGTGACGAGCCGCCGTCTCTACAAGGCTCTCAGGCGCGAGGCCAGCTGGCAAACTGATGCTTACGTCTCCCACAGCGCCTCCTCATTCTTTCTACGCGCCCGCATTTTACATCCCCTGTCCGGTGGACTTTCCCGTACGCGACACCAACCCAAGAAGTCCATACCCTCTGCTGTTAAAGGACCCAGTTGCATAAAATACTTCCGTTGCCGAGATAGGCCGCGGGCAGTTTGTAGAGGCAAAAGCACGACGAGGACGAGAAGGCAGCGTTGACCAGCGCCGAGGGTGAGCTGTACAACCGGTCAGGGTTCAGATCGACCACAGGTAATAACGGTCTACTGAGAGTACCTCTTCCTCCTACATCTCCAGGCGCGGGTAGTAGTTTTCAGCGCCGATCTTGCGTACGTCGGTGACCCAATCCCCATCGTATTGCTCGGTCGGGCCCTGATCGGGGTTCGTGAGGCTCCAGGCCTGGCGTTTGTAGGTCCAGTTGTCGGGCTGGAGGCGGTGGGCTTCGCGAAAATGTCCCACGGCGAGATCGGCGCGGTCCCTCCGGTGGAGGTGTTGGCCGAGTTCGAAATGGGCGGCGGCCTTTGCTTCTTCGACGGGTCGCGGGCGGCTACGTGCGATCACCTCGTCAGGGTCGAGGGCGTAGGGGCTCTCGGGGCCGTTCCGGACCCAGTCGCGCAGAGCGGCGACGTACTTCTCGGGCTCGACCTCTATCTTCTTGGCCTCGGTGAGGCGTTGGACGAGTTGGGGCGAGGCGCCTTCGGGCATCTCGCG
>JADDPY010000464.1 GCA_016781635.1 Rubrobacter sp. | reverse complement strand
GATGGCACGGTGCCAAAGGTACCGTTTGTTTTCGGGGGAGAACCTAGCCGCGCTCGGGCAGGGCGAGCCGGAGGCCGAGGGCTATAAATACGCCTCCCGTGAGCCAGCGCAGGGCATCTGAGAAGCGCGGGCGGCTAACGAGTTTGTCGCCCAACGACCCGGAGAAGTAGCCCAGTACGTTGAAGATGAGCCAGGTGAGCAGTGCGAAGGTGAGGCCGAGAAGGAGCAATTGCGGAGCCATGCTCCCAGTGGTCGGCTCGGCGAACTGGGGGAGGTAAGCCAGGAAGAAGACCGCGATCTTGGGGTTCATAACGTTCGAGGCGACGCCCTGCCCGAAGACGCTCCCGAGCCGGATCGGCCTTTCGCTTCCCGAGACGGCGAAGCCTTGCCTGCTCAGCAGCGTCTTTGTGCCGAGGTAGATCAGATACGCGGCCCCAGCATACTTCACTACCGTGAAGGCCAGGGCAGACTGCGCCAGAAGAGCCGAGAGCCCCGCCGCCGCGAAGAGCGAGTGGCAGACCAGCCCGACGCTCGCGCCCGCGGCCGAGACCATCGCGGCCTTTCGTCCCTGCGAGATTCCACGAGTGAGCACGAGGATGTTGTCCGGTCCCGGGGCCACGATAACGACCAGCGAGGTCGTGAGGAACAGGACGAGGTTTATCTCTTGAAACATATTCTCCCCACTCTAACGCGGTTCCGGAACGGCGAGACGAAGGCCGAGGGCCACGAGTATGCCGCCCGTGATCCAGCGTAGGGCACCCGCGAAACCCGGCTTGTCCGCGAGCACGTCGCCGAGGCTCCCCGAGAAGTACCCGACGAAGCCGTAGACGATCAGGCACAGCAGCGCGAAGATCGAGCCGAGCACGGAGACCTGCAGGGCAACGCTCCCTGCGGCCAAGCTAACGAACTGCGGCAGGAATGCCAGGAAGAAGAGGATGCCCTTGGGGTTGAGTACGCTCGTGACCGTCCCCTGAAAGAAAACACGCGCGATGTCGTCCGTTCGTCCCTCTTCTCCCTCCCCGCGAAGAGATGCGAAGCCCCCCTATCGAAGAGCGTCCTGACGCCCAGATAGAGCAGGTAGGCCGCGCCCGCGTACTTGACCACGAGAAAGGCCGTTGCGGATTGCTGGAGGAGCGCCGAAAGCCCGGCCACGGCCAGCACCGTGTGGACCACGTAGCCTAAACCCACACCCGAGGCGGAGATCAAGGCGACGCCTCGCCCGCGCGCGATGCCGCGCGTGGCAACGTAAATCATGTCCGGCCCCGGCGTGAGAATGAGAGGTAGCGAAGCTGCCAAGAAGAGCAGAAAGTTCGTCTCCCTCAGCACGAAGAT
>JADDPY010000602.1 GCA_016781635.1 Rubrobacter sp. | reverse complement strand
GGCTGTCGGCTTGAGCGTTCTATAGAGCAAGGTGATGAGCAGGAGGGCCGGGACTTGTGTACCCTGGCCCTTCCTCTTGCCCTTGTTCCCCGGGATGCCGAGAGCATGCCTTCTCGGAAAGCTCGTCCGGGCGCGAGAAAGCCGGACCCCGAAGGACCCCAGCCCCCACGGGCGTTAAGGGACTTTCTACGCGTTACTGGGCGGTGTAAGCTCCGTCTACGGTCATGGCGTGCCCGGTGACGAAAGAGGCTTCCTCCGAGCAGAGCCACACCACGCTCGCGACAACCTCTTCCGACTTGCCCATGCGCCCGATGGGATGCGCATTCGTGAGACCTTGGTAGGCTTCCGGGTTGGTGCTCGCCTGCACGCCGCGGTCCATCACCATCGGCGTCTCGATGAAACCCGGGCAGACCGCGTTCACCCTGATGCCCTGTGCCGAGTACTCGAGGGCGGCGGTCTTCGTCAGGCCGATCACGCCGTGCTTGGAGGCGTTGTAGGCCGAAGCGGTGCCGAAGGCTACCAGGCCGAGGATGGAGGCCGTGTTGACGATGGCGCCCCCTCGCTCCAGCATCCGCGGGATCTCGTACTTCATGCACAGGAACACGCCGGTCAGGTTGATGCCCAACACCCGGTCCCAAATCTCCTCCGGGTACTCGGGGATCGGGACCAAGACGCCTTCGATCCCGGCGTTGTTGTGGGCGCAATCGAGGCGGCCGTAGCCCTCGACGACGCCGTCCACCAGGCCCTCCACGCTGGTCGAACTCGCCACGTCGCACTCGAAAAATCGGGCCTCTCCGCCGGCATCCTCTATAAGACGAACGGTCTCCTTGCCACCATCCACCGCTACATCCGCGACGGCGACCCTTGCGCCTTCGCGGGCGAAGGCCAGCGCCGAAGCCCGTCCGATCCCCGAGCTTGCGCCCGTGACCAGGGCAACCTTCCCGTCGAACCGTCCCGCCATCTTCAGACTCCTCTCGAATAAGAGGCTCCGTCAATAGGCGAGTAGCGTATGTATCAATAGGCAGCGGAAAGGCCGTTGAATCACTCTGACAACTGTCAAGTATGAAAAGTTGCCAGCCTATTGACGGAAGCTCTAAGGTCCTGAGGTACCAATAGGCTGGTTACAAGCTGCCGTCTCCCATCCCCATAACGCAACGTACCCTACAAG
>JADDPY010000640.1 GCA_016781635.1 Rubrobacter sp. | reverse complement strand
AGACGACGCTGTCAAGGGCTTTACGAGTTTGCTAAGTACGGCCTCGACTATCTAGACGGTAGAGCGAGATGGTAGAGTCTCCTTGAGGCTCTACCACTTAAAGATGGCCTCAATAGCCTTCAGAAGAGAACTCCAGGACGGAGTTGCGGGACCTCCGGTAGAGGGTAAACCTGTAGGACCTCCAGAATAGGGTAGAGTACCCTCAAAGTCGCAGTAGATCGGGGGATGCTGCTTGTGAAAACCGGTAGCGGCTTCAAAGGCGGCGGCAATTCTCAGGATCAGAGCCTCCTCGAAGCGGTTCCCTACAATCAACAGGCCAATGGGTAGTCCTCCGCTACTAAAACCGCCTGGCACCGATATACAAGGTAGCTCGAGAAAGCTAAAGGGTAAAGTAAACTGTCGTCCTCGATTGTAGACGTCGGTTCCAGCTGTCAGTAGGGGAGCTACCATTGGCAGAGTCGGGGTTAGCAATGCGTCAACTTTTTCGAACGCCTCTTGGGCCTGTTCTATCTGCCTCGGCCGTTCCTCTAGCGCGTCCTCATAAGTCTCCCGCGAAATTTGCGAGCCTTTCTCTATATTCTCCTGCACTGTTGGGCCGAAGACGCTCTTATCTTCCGTGGCCCGGTACTGCTCACCTAGAATCTGATTGAATTCATAGAGTAGGACGTTGTTGAAAAGCTCAGCATAATCTAGTTCCACCAACACTGGAATTTCGATCGTTTCAATCTCTGCCCCGAGTCCGGCAAGCGTATCCGCAGCTGCCTGGACGGCCGATGCGACCTCTGGATCGACGTCCCGAAAGGTGTAATCTTTAACGATGCCGAGGCGTAATCCTCTCACGCCTTCTTCCAAATTATCGGTGTAGCCTCCTGCGATTTGGTTGCGCGACGAATTGGGATCTTTAAGATCATAGCCGGCCATGTGATCCAGCAACACAGCCACATCGGCCACGGAGTGGGCCAAGGGGCCAGCGGTATCCAGGCTGTACGCTCGAGGGTAAACACCGGCCAGGCTGACCAGCCCATAGGTTGGCCTTATCCCGGTTATACCGCACCAACTGGCGGGAACTCGTACTGAACCTCCGGTATCGGTCCCCGTGCCGCGAAGGCAAAGGCCAGCCGCAATAGCTGTACCAGTACCGCTGGAAGACCCACCTGGCGAGCGACTCAAATCCCAAGGATTGTGGGTGTCGCCGTAAAACGCATTCGTTCCCGACACACCAGCCGCGAACTCGTTCATGTTTGTCTTGCCTAGCACGACAACCCCAGCTTCATTCAGCCGCCCTACGACCGTAGTGCTCCGTTCCTCAAAGGCGGTACACATAAGCAAGTGG
>JADDPY010000530.1 GCA_016781635.1 Rubrobacter sp. | reverse complement strand
TTCGAGACCGCTTTGACGACGGGACGCGGGGGCCGGGGTTGGCTCTCGTTCGGGTTCGTGGGGCGGCATAAGCACCAGATCGTCGTGAGCGTTCTCGTGGTGATCGTGCTTCTCGGCGGTGCCTACTATTCGTCGCGGGCGTCGGAGGCGACTCCCAGGATTGTTTACAGCACTTCGCTGGACGAGGCGGTCGCCGAGGCGCAGTCCCCGCTTGTGGTAAACGTGAACACCGCTGAAGTCGCCGACCTGGAGGAGCTGCCCGAGGTAGGTCCTTCCACCGCGCAGGGCATTGTGGAGTACCGGAAGGCCAACGGATCCTTCCGATCCCTCGACGAGTTGGAGGAGGTCCCCGGGATAGGGCCGAAGACGCTGGAGAAGATCAAACCCTTTGCAGGCGTCTGATACTTCGGAAGCCCGGGGAACCGGGTGCCTCCTGCGCCTCGACCTGAGCCCGCCGGTTCGCCTGGACCTGTGGGCGCTGTTTCTGGCGCTGGGGATCGCCGTGGGTACGCTCGCGCCTCCGCTTGGAGTGGCGCTGGTGTTGGCCAGTGTCGCGATCACGGTCGGGACCGCGATCCGTCCCTCCGGTCTCGTGCCTTCAGGCTGGCGAGCGATGGCGATTCTGGGTCCACTCTTTCTCGCGGGCGGGGTGGGGGTAGCGTTCCTCCACGCGGCGACCCCCGATCCCCTGCGTGAGCTTGCCGCGGTACGACCCGGCGAGGTCGAAGTCGTGGGACGGGTCTCCTCGCCGCCGGTGCCGACGAAGATCGGATACCGGGCCGAGGTGAGAGTCGAGCACCTCTGGTACGAGGAGAAGGAGGTTCTGAGGGGCGGGGCTGTCGAGGTTTATTCGGGGGATATGCGCGCCGGGGTGGGAGATAGGGTGCGCTTCGGCGGGGAGATCGAGCGCCCGGAGATAGGCGAGGACGGCTTCGACTACGGACGATACCTACTCACGAAGCGGGTCTCCGGAATAATGTACGCGGGCGGCGTGTGGCCCGTGGACGAGGAGCGCGGCACGATCGGCCAGATGCACCGCGCGACCGACATAGCCCTGGGCCATGGGCTGAGGCCATGGGAGGCTTCCGTGGTTCGGGGGATGGTGCTGGGTGACCCGTCGAGGATACCCGAGGAACTCGAAGAGGCGTTCCGCAGAAGCGGTGTGATGCACGTCCTGGCGATCTCGGGCCAGCACGTCGCGGTGCTCGCGGCCATGATCTACTTCGTCCTCCGTCTCCTCGCCGTGCCGATCCTTCTGAGGAACCCGGCCGTCCTTACCCTCCTCTGGCTCTACATCGTCGTCGCGGGTGCCCCGCCCTCTGCTATCCGGGCGGGTGTGGTCGCCACGTTCGTCCTCGCGGCCCCGCTGCTCGGGCGCCAGCTCTCCGCCCTTCACTTCATGACGACCATGCTCGCCGCCGTGCTCTCCTGGAACCCCCTGCTCGTCTACAACCCGGGCTTCCAGCTCTCCGTCGCCGCTGTCTTCGGCATCCTGCTCCTGAGGAAACCGCTGCAAACGCTGATAAAGAGAACGATATTTCGCCCCTCGAAAAAGCCACCCGAGACCTTCTCGAACCTGCTCGCCATCTCCCTGGCCGCCCAACTCGCCACCACCCCGATAATCGCAACCAGCTTCGGTGAGGTGTCGGCGGTCGGCCTCCTGACAAACCTCGTCGCGGTTCCGCTCTCGGGCCCGATCCTCACCCTGGGGCTGCTCGGGATCCTCGTGGGCAGTATCTCGATATCGCTCGCCCACGTCGTCAACGCTTCGAATGGCTTTCTCGTTACAGTTCTCGCCTGGGTTGCGGAGGCCGGCTCGGCCCTGCCCGGTGCCGCTGTTGCGACGCCGGGAGCATCACTGCCTCTCGTCGGGATCTACTACCTCGGCTGCACCTACGCTGCGGCGTCCGGGGCCATGCTGCCGGAGGATCGCTGGTCGAGGGCGGCGGGGGCCATGATGTTGTGGTCCTTGCTGTGGATCGTGCTGGTCGCCGTACTGCCAGGTTAGAATGAACGAATGGGCGTTTATCTCTTGCTCGGGGACGACGAGGAGCGCAAGACCCGCGGGGTGGACAAGATCCGCAAGGGTCGGGCGGTGGAGGCTTACGAGGCCGGGGATACGAGCCCCGAGGCCGTCGTCTCGGCATGCAACTCCTACTCGCTCTTCGGGGAGGGCTCGGTCGTCCTCGTCAGAAACCTCGATGCCTGGAACGCGGCCCAGAAGGCCAAGATCGTGGATTATTTGCAAGATCCCTCGCCGGAAGCCGACCTCGTCTTGCTCGGCAAGAAGCTCGGCGCCCGTGAGAAGCTTCTTGCCGCCGCCAAAAAGGTCGGCGAGGTTCACAGCTTCGAGCAACCGACCGGCAAGGCCCTGACCCGCTGGGCGGTCGGCTACGCGAAGAAGGCGGACTTGAAGCTCCCCGAAGACGTGGCTGCGGAACTCGTCGTGCGCTGCTCCGACGATAAGACGCGCGTGGCGCGCGAGGTTGAGAAGCTCACCCTCTACGCCGATGGCGAGGCGACGATGAAGGACGTCGAGGCCCTGTGTCCCCCGGACCTGCAATCCAACATTTTTCAATTTGTCGAGGCCCTGGGCGTGGGGAACGGAGGGCGCGCTCTCGGCCTCCTCGAGGCATTGCTTGGGACGGGGGAGCCGCCGCTAAAGATAGTGCATATGATCCGCCGCCAGTTCCGCCTCTTGGCGCGGGCCAGGGCGCTCTTCGAGGATGGCACTCCGCGGCCGGAGATCGCAAGCGCCCTCAAGGTTCCGCCGTTCGTCGCCCGCAAGCTGGAGGAGCAGTCCGGAAAGATGGGGGAGGAGGATCTCGAACGGGCGCTCGCCCTGATCTCCGAGCTCGAACGCGGCCTCAAGGGCGGCAGCGACCTTTCCGACAATCTACAGGTCGAGCTGGCAGTAATGGGGCTGTCTCGCTAGAGGGGGCGCCGGCGGAGTCGCGAGCGACGTTCTGTCATGCAGGCCTGGCGACGAAGAGGTAAGAAAGCCAAGGGCAGCGTACGAAAGGGCGAGCACAAAGTGGAAGTGGCCGCCCCCGATCTACTCGGAGACGGCCACTTCGGGTCTTGCTGTGCTTTTGGGTCTTAAGCTTCGGAGCCCACGCCGGCCAGCGCCTTGTCGAAACGGCTGGTTTTGCGGGAGGCCTTATTGGGGTGAATAATCCCCTTCGAGGCGGCCTGGTTGTAGGCCTTCTGGGCGTCGTCCCTGAGCTGCGTGGCACGCTCCGTGTCGCCAGCCTGGACTGCCTTGTAGAAGTTTTTTGAAATGTTGCGCAGGCGAGTACGGACGGGCTTGTTCAGCTCGTGCGTCCGAATGCTCTGCTTGTCGCGCTTGGAGGGTGCTGGCACCTTCGGGCTCCTCTTTCTTGAAATCGTTCTGAACCACGAGAATGTAACATACATAGAACAAGAGGGCAATCATGGTAAACTCCATGCGTGGCTACCCTACAGAATACTCGTAACTTTTGCATTATTGCTCATATAGATCACGGTAAGAGTACGCTGGCCGACAGGCTGCTGGACGCGACGCATGCCGTCGCCGAGCGGGACCGGATGGACCAGATTCTCGACACTATGGACATCGAGCGGGAGCGGGGCATCACGATCAAGGCCCAGGCCGTTCGAGTTCTGTACCCTCGCGACGACGGTGAATACCATCTCAACCTCATCGACACCCCCGGCCACGTCGACTTCGCCTACGAGGTTTCACGGGCGATAGCGGCGTGTGAGGGGGCGCTTCTCGTGGTGGATGCGAGCCAGGGCATCCAGGCCCAGACGCTCGCGAACCTCTACCTCGCGATGGAGCACGACCTTGAGATCATCCCGGTCCTCAATAAGATAGACCTGCCGATGGCTGACGTGGCCGCCGCAACGGAGGAGCTTGTCGAGCTTCTCGGCGTGAACGAAGAGGACATCATCAAGATATCGGCGAAGACCGGTCAGGGAATCCCAGCGGTCCTCGACGCGATCGTAGACCGCGTCCCCCATCCCGAGACTACGGAAAAGGAGACGCGGGGCCTCGTCTTTGACTCCTACTACGACCCTTACCGGGGCGTTATTTCGCTGGTTCGGCTTGTAGATGGCGAGCTGAAGAAGGGCGACGAGGTCCGGGCGATGCGCTCGGACGAGCGATTCGAGCTTCTGGAGGTCGGGTGCTACTCGCCGAAACCGACGGCCCTGTCGGTTCTCCGCGCGGGTGAGGTCGGATACGTCATCGCGGGGCTCAAGGACATAGAGGCTTTGCGCGTCGGCGATACGGTGACGCAGGTTGCCCAACCGGCCGAGAAGCCGCTCCCGGGCTACGCTCAGGCGCTACCGACGGTCTTCAGCGGCCTGTACCCGACGGAGGGGGACGACTTCGAGCGTCTGCGCGACGCCCTCTCGAAGCTCCAGCTCAACGATGCTTCTCTCTTCTTCGAGCCGGAGAACTCGCGGATGGGGTTCGGGTTTCGGTGCGGCTTCCTGGGGCTGTTGCACATGGAGATCGTGCAGGAGAGGCTCGAGCGGGAGTTTGATCTCGACCTTATAGCTTCTTCTCCTAGCGCCCGTTACGAGGTCGTGATGGAGGACGAGGTGCGGGTCGTAACGAACCCGAGCGATCTGCCGGAGGTGTACCAGGAGATCCGGGAGCCCGTCGTTCGGTCCACCTTGATCGGGCCGAAGGAGTACGTCGGCCAGGTGATGAGCCTCTGCCACGAGCGGCGTGGGGTGCAGGTGGGGATGGAGTACATCTCGTCACGCCGGGTGCAGCTCACGTACGATTTGCCGCTAGCTGAGATCATTACGGACTTCTTCGACGCGCTGAAGAGCCGGACGAAGGGTTACGCCTCGTTCGACTACGACTTCAAGGGCTACGAAGTCTCCGACCTCGTCAAGGTCGAGGTGATCGTCTCGGGGGACGTGGTGGACGCTCTCTCGATCATCGTGCACCGCGACAAGGCGTACTACCGGGGCCGCGCGCTCGTGGAGAAGCTCAAGGAGCTCATTCCGCGCCAGCAGTTCGAGGTGCCTATCCAGGCGGCCATGGGCAAGCGCGTGATCGCACGCGAAACCGTCCGTGCCTACCGCAAGGACGTGATCGCCAAGTGCTACGGTGGCGACATCAGCCGGAAGCGCAAGCTCCTCGAGAAGCAGAAGGCGGGCAAGCGGCGCATGAAGCAGGTCGGCAGCGTGGAGATACCGCAGGAGGCCTTCCTCGCCGCGCTGAAGCTCTAACCGCCCCTTCCTGTGCATCTATGCGCGGCTCGGGGCGGGAACTCGGGGCCCTCGTGGTAGAATTTTCGTCATGGCGATTTCCGCTAGACAGCACGAAATACTGACGAAGACGCTGGAGTTGTATATCCAGACGGGTACGCCCGTCGGCAGCGCCGCCCTCGTCGATAAGGTTGATGCGGGGTCATCTACCATCCGGGCCGAGCTTGCGGCGTTGGAGGCCGAGGGTCTCCTTACTCACCCCCACACTTCGGCTGGGCGCATCCCCACGGATGCGGGCTACCGCTATTACGTGGATGCCCTCATGGTCGAGGAGACCGGATCTACCGGCCCGTCTTTCGAGGCGCCGGAGGGTGTCGGTAACGTGGACGAGCTCTTGCAGGGGGTCTCGGAGGGGATGAGCGAGGTTACGCGCCTCCTCGCGGTCGTCGCGGGACCGAGTGCTCTAGGCGACTCGGTGGCGCGGGTGGACCACCTGCCCTTGCGGGAGGGGACGCACCT
>JADDPY010000217.1 GCA_016781635.1 Rubrobacter sp. | reverse complement strand
CCATCAATGGCCGAGTTTTTCTGATACTTCCCACCATCTACTCTATCCTCCTTTAGAGAACCGCCTTTTCGCAATTACCCCCTACCCTATCAATCTCTCGGCTTCGATCTCCTAACTCCCGTTCACCCTACGCACCCAATCTGCCAGAGGAAAATGCACAGCACATCACTCTAGCGGGACCATCTTGCCTGGTACTCTAGGAGCCATACGAGCGGTTACAACCTCGGCGTTAGTCCTGCAGCATGTCCTTACGACTTCTGTAACCGAGCTTCCTGAGCGAGTTCTGTGCGTGTTTCTTTACGGTATGGGGACTGAGGTGTAGGGATTGAGCCATTTGCAGGTCGCTGTCACTCTGCAGCATAAGGGTGAGAACCCTCTTCTCCGCCCGGCTGAGGCGCTCCACCTTCGCGGCCGAAAGAAGCCTTCTTTGCGCTTCTTCAGGAGTAAGACCCAGGTGCCAGTAAGAACTCCTCCCTGCGGATACACTATCCAGGTTCAAAGCGAGCTGCTCAAGTGGTGTACTCTTATGAATGTAGCCATCTATCTCTGCTAGTCTTAGGGCCAACAGGTGGGCTGTCGTGTTGAGCATGCTATATACGATGACCTGTGATGACCTCGTCAGATGCGACCTCAATTCCTCGAGAAGGTGCGTTACGAAAACCCCGCTATCTCGCGAGCACACGGACGCCTTTGAGCCGAAGTTCGGGTCGATGATTACGACTTCTGGTCGCAATTGCGCTGCGAGGTGCAAAGTCGCTTCCAAGCTTGTCACTTGAGCGACAATTTTCGCCCTCATCGCGCGAGCAAGGTACTCGCCGAGGCCTTTGAGAGTAGCTGGGCACCCGTCTGCCAGGAGCACGTTGATTACCGTCCCACCTTTCGTATCGTTCCCCTCCCTGCTGCTGGGAGAGGTTATCTCCGAGCGAGGTCTCGGGCCCATCCTCTCGAAGGATAATTTTCGGTCGGAATGTCGCGATCCTGTAGTTTCGCCGTACCAGATGGCGCTGTTGCAGCGAAAGGTCGGACGGGTTGCAGTAGGAGATGGCCCATGCTCGTCGCAGGGGGGATCATCGTCGGGGTGAGAACCCCTCCCGTCCGGGAATTACGCCATCGGGACCGGTATCGGGGTGTCGCGGTCCTGGCAATCTTCGGGGCTCTGATCTCGGGCGGAGAACAAAGGAAATATCCTACGCAGAGCGTGCGCTATGTGCGGCCCCCTCGCGCGTGCGCGGCCTATTCGCTAGACTCTCTTTTCGATGAAGCGGCCGGTGGAGGAGAT
>JADDPY010000619.1:1088-1233 GCA_016781635.1 Rubrobacter sp. | reverse complement strand
CGTCCTTTGCTCGCGACTCGCGTGAAAGGCCCCAATGGGTCGATTCGTAATCTTCTCCCATAAATGCTATCGGGAGGAGTGCCAACCATTTTCCGCTTGTTGACCAGGAACGTGGTGAAGAGAAATGACCGTCAGGGCGGGACAG
>JADDPY010000619.1:362-1046 GCA_016781635.1 Rubrobacter sp. | reverse complement strand
ATGCTGCCCCCGGAAGGCGTGTGGGAACGCAAAACTTCGCGTCACCTTTGTTGAAAAGATCGTGGCACCGTGGAAAGGTGTCTTCCAGCCGAAGCGGAACGGAGGCTGAGGTGAAAGTCATCCGCGAGTGGATGCGCGATCGTTTGGCCGTCCGAAAGCGGCTTCCTTCGGCATTGCGCCGGCCTCGCCAGGAAGGTTCCGGGAAAGGCGCGGTTGCCTGCGCAACCGTACTGCGCCGTCAGCCTCTGGCGAGGCTCAATCATTACGGTCTTCTCGGCGTCGGCGAAGATGCGACGGCTTCCGAGATCCGGTCTGCTTACCTCCGTCTGATGAAGGAGCGTCATCCGGATCGCGAGGGCCACGTCAGCACACCCACGGGTTCGGCAGCGGAAATCAATTCCGCTTACTGGGTGCTGCGAGATCCGACCCGGCGCATGCGCTATGATGAAGCTCTCCGGGAGGAGGAAAGAGAATGGATCTACCCGCTCGTTCCGCTTGGCGCCGCAACACCGCCCGGCAAATCCACACGACCTCTTGAGCTTGCAGGTGCCGGAGCCCTGCTGGCCGTCATGATCGGCCTTGTCCTCATTGGCCAGCGAGAGCTCGATGAACGAGGGAAAAGCTGGGCAGGCGCTGTCCCGTTCCGCCAATCGGCTTCTGACTTGATCGACAGCAAGGCTCCGC
>JADDPY010000619.1:0-301 GCA_016781635.1 Rubrobacter sp. | reverse complement strand
CAGAATTCCGTCCGACAAAGCCGCAGAACATAGCAGGCAATGCTTCGAAGAATTGGCTGCCTCACCAGGTCTGCGACTGCTTGATTATTGCCTGGCCTTCGACGTGAGCGTCGGCGTGTGGCATCCAGATCTCGCTCCATCGGGAAATGAGCGAGGCTACTTCACTCCACGCGCCCAAGAGGCCCGGCATGCCGAGGCACTGTCTCGCTTCTTCAAGACGAAGCAGGAAGCGCACGAGCGGAGCCTCGCGATCGCAGGTTCCTCCATCACCCAAGTGGCTCAAAAGCTTCAAGAGCTGCTC
>JADDPY010000689.1 GCA_016781635.1 Rubrobacter sp. | reverse complement strand
TCCTTTCATCCCTGCCGTAGAATCTGAGGGAAGCGTCAGCTTTCAGTACGCAATTCCTCGACCTTGCCTTCCTCGTCCTTCTCCACTATCTTGAGCGTACTCGAAGTCTTTTGGAGAGGAGTTTCGGATGCCCTGTCCGCATTGCTCGTCCGCCACAACCAGCTCGCTCTCGAGGATAACCCAACTCGGCTATCGCATGTTCCGGTGTCGGAATTGTCGACGAACGTTTAACGAGCGTACGGGCACGCCCTTTAACTATCTAGAATACCCCTCTGACATTGTGTTGTTGGTCGTCCTGTGGCGTGTGCGCTACAAACTGAGCCTGCGTGACCTTGCTGAAATGTTCCTCGAGCGCGGCTTCGAGTTTACGCACGAGACCGTGCGCGAGTGGGAAACTCGCTTCGCTCAACTGCTCTCAGACAAGCTTCGAGCGAAGCGCAAAGGGCATGCTGGTTGTTCTTGGCATACCGATGAAACATACATCAAGGTCGGAGGCGTGTGGAAGTACCTGTACCGTGCCATCGATCGCGATGGCAATCTCGTTGATTCAATGCTGAGTGAGCACCGAGATATGGAAGCAGCCAAGCGCTTTTTCAAAGGGGCGCTTGAGATCGCCGAGCAGGTGCCGAAGCGCGTGACCACCGATGGACATGACTCCTATCCGCGCGCGATCCGTGAGACGCTGGGCAACGAGGTGCTCCACCGCTGCAATCCGTATCTCAACAATCGGCTGGAGCAAGATCATCGTGGCATCAAGCAACGCTATTATCCGATGCGCGGCTTCGGGAGCTTCGACGCCGCCTCCCGCTTCTGCCGGGCCTTTGACGAACAACGCCAGTATTTTCGCCTGCGGCCGGGGATGGGTCAGCCGCTCCCACCGTTATCCGAGCAACGCCGGGAGCATTGTGCCCGGTGGCAGGCGCTGATGAGCGAGTTGATGGCGGCCTGACCGATGACCAGATGCGGGGCAACGCCACTTCCGCACGTCATCCCGGATTTTTCTCGACTAAGAGCTGACGCATCCCATTGGGGCAGGTCACTCTCACAACCGATCGTCCGATTATCTGGTAGCAGGCCAACGGATGTCAAGCCCCTCTTTCCGATCCAATTGGCCGTCAAACTCCGGTGCTCGTCCGACGCAGACCTGAAAATGTGGGACCAAGGGCTGGTGTAGCGACCGAGAGGCGATGCGATATCCGTCCCATCTACGCCGCGCGGTGGTCACACGAGTAGGTTTCAGGGCATGCATCACGTTTGGGACCACATCGGCAGGATGGTCGCGAATTCTGGTATCCCAT
>JADDPY010000700.1 GCA_016781635.1 Rubrobacter sp. | reverse complement strand
TTCGCGAACAAGGGCTTCTCCGGTAGCGCTTCTCTGCACGCAGCGACTACGTCCGATACCGTCCCCGGCCCAGCGCAGAACTGGAGCCCGCCGTGCTCTACATTGGGGCACGATAGGTTGAGCTCCACCGCCGTCACCTTCGTGTCGCTGGCGAGCCTCTCGCACATCGCGGCGAACTCCGCCACTGTATCCGCCGCGACCGAGACGAACAGAGGCAGCCCCACGTCCCAGACGTGCAGGTCTTTGAGGAAACGTTCGAGGCCAGGGTTCTGGAGCCCGATAGAGTTGACCATGCCGGACGGGACCTCGGCGACACGCGGCGGCGGGTTGCCGGCCCTAGGCCCTGGCGTAACGGTCTTTGGGACCATCGCCCCGTAGACTTCTTTCGCCCCGTCGAGCGCCTCTTTCGCGAGGGTGCCTGCGGCCGGCATCAGCGGCGTGGCGAGCGAGAGACCGCAGAGCTTGACGGCGAGATCTGGGGCGACTCCGGCAGTCTTCTCGGGGCGCGCTACCATGCCAGGACCTCCGCCGGAAAGACGGGACCCTCGACACAGGCCCTGGCGTAGGCTCGCTCGCCGGACTTCCACACCGGGACGGCGCAACCGTAACAGGAGCCATTGGCGCACGCCATCCGCTCGCGCAGCGCGAGCTGGACCGGCACCGTCCCCGCCGCCGCGCGCTTCGCAGCATCCAGCATCTCGGCAGGGCCGCTGGCATAGAGGGCCGCGTAGCGCTCCAGAGCGCCGAGGCGGTCGAGGACCGCCCGCGAAGGGTCCGGGGTTCCTTCGGTGGGCACCAGGGTTGCGTCAGGGTAGCTTTCGGAGATCCAGGCCGCGTATCCCTGAGGGGCGGTCGCCGGTATTTCGAGAAACGTGTCGCAGGCTATCCCGGCCCTGCCGAGACTCTTACCGAGGAGCTTCAGAGGCGAGACCCACACTCCCCCGCCCACGAGCGCCACCAGACCGCCGCTATCGGTGTCGAAGCCCCGGCCTACAGGATTGCTCACCAGCAGGCGAGCGTCTTCTTCGGCGAGGAGGGCGGTCCCGCGGCCCCTTATCTCGAAGAGAAGGCTCATCACCCCATCTTCGTAGTCGTGGGCAAAGAGAGGCCGCGGGAGAAACGGGTCGAGGCTTTGTGCGGAGGCACGAGCCATCACGAACTGGCCAGGCTCGGGTATCCGGCCCGGCCAGCGGTACCTGAGGAGGGCGTGGTTGCCGAACCTCTCGCGGGCAGCCACCTCTACTTCGTGTAGCTTCACCCGTGCGGCTTTACGCTCTGGCGGCGTAGAGGCCCTGGAGGGAGTTTACCCTCTCGGAGCCGCCGCGTATCCTCGACTCGATGACCTGGACGGCAGCGGCGGCGGCGGCGAGGGT
>JADDPY010000465.1 GCA_016781635.1 Rubrobacter sp. | reverse complement strand
ATGCCTGCACGTCGGTGGAGACGCGCCGGTACAACGCGGCGCGGGTTCCTTCGGGATCAGCTCGTCGTTTTGGTGGCATGTACCTGTCCTTGTATCACGGCTTCCTGTACGCCGGAGATGGTCGTGCGGCGCGTGCAGCGGAACCGGAAGAGCATACGGTGCGGCTTCCGGTAGCCGGAACATGGCCGTCGTACCGGTTTCCTGAGAACGCGAATCCCGCAGCCCCCTGGCAGTACCATAGACCGGCCGACGCCGAGGCTGCCCCGATCGATGTACCCGTGTTGCTCCACCATCCACCGGATCGTGTGTAACGTCGCGCGGCAGTCGCCCAGCGACGAATGGTCGCCACCCTGCAGCTTGTGCCATTTATAGTCGTGCTTCGACGCGTTCCACACGCCAGTGAACTTCGCGTACTGCAGCATGGCGCAGTGCCAGGCGGAGGGACGGAGGGAGGGAAGGTGGTAGCCCGCACAGGTCTGGTCCAGGATGCGGCGGTCGTAGGCCGCGTTGTAGACCACCACAAATGCGCCGGCGAAGCACCGCCGTCAGCAGACCATACAGGTCGATGAAGCGCGGCGCGTCCAGCACGGCAGTGTCATCCAGATGGTGGACGGCGGTTGCGGCTGGAGGAACCGGACAGCGTGGGCGAACGAGCGAGTCAAACAGGACCTCACCCCGCGTCGACAGCACCGTGATCTCGACCACCTCGGCGTCATTGCCGAGACCGGTCGTCTCGGTGTCCACGATGCACACGTTCCGCGTCGCCAGCGCCCAGCGCGCCCACGATACCGCTCCGCCGCGGTGGGCCTGCCAGATCGCATGATGGACCGCGCAGCAACCGGGTGCGCTTTCAGGAGCACGACGGTGTGGGTAGCGGGGACAGCGTTCCGGTGTGTTCTGTGCGGTGCTGCTCATGGTGCTCTGGCCTCCCCGAGAGAAAAGAACCTACATTTGATCCAGGTGCTGCCTGTGCGTGCGTCCAACACAGTAAGGCGTCGTGCCGATGTCTTGTGTGCAGCATTACGAATCTGCAAGAACATTTCTACTACAGATACGTAACCCTGTCAATATCCATGATCACGGATTCGTAATGCATCTCCGTTACTACACATTCGTTATGAGTGTTGGTATAGTGTCGGCATGGCATGGAGCGCGGTCGGTCCCTATCTCAAGACCTGTCGTGAAGCGCGGAAGCTGACCCGTGCTCGGCTTGCTGCACTGCTGCAGACCAGCGAGGTGACCATCTGGCGGATTGAGACCAACCAGCAGGAGCCGAGCGGCGCATTACTGGTTGCCTTCATCAACGTCGTCGGTGCCGACTT
>JADDPY010000256.1 GCA_016781635.1 Rubrobacter sp. | reverse complement strand
GTCTTTGAGCTCTTGTAGCTTGCCGATGGTGGCCTCCGAGCCATCAATCAGCACCTCCTCGGCGATCTCCAGCGACAGCCCCTGCGCCTCGAGCCCCGTCCTACGCAGGGCCTCGACGACCTTAGCGGCGAAATCGCCCCGCCAGAGTTGTCTCGCGGAGACGTTCGTGCACACTCTGATGGGGGGGTGTTGCGGGTACCGCTGATACCATGCAGCACCCTGCCGGCAAACCTCGCCCAGCACCCATTCACCAACCTCCAGGATCAAGCCAGACGCCTCTGCGGTAGGCAGAAAGTCCTCCGGTTCCAGCAGGCCGCGCTCCGGATGCTCCCACCGCACGAGCGCTTCCATGGAGGAGATCTTCCCGGTCCTCGCCGAGAGCTTGGGATGATAGTAAATCTTGAGCTCTCCACGCTCGACGGCCCGGCGCAAGCTATTCTCCAGCTCGAGCCGATCCCGAGAGGGCGCGATCACGCCCTCGTCGAAGACTTCGAAGCCGACTTTGCCCGCCTTCTTGGCCTCGTACAGTGCCAGGTCCGCCCTGCGCAAAAGTTCTTGCGGCTCCTCGGAGAGCGCCGTGGCGGGGGCGATCCCGATGCTGACGTTGGCTAGCACCTCCCGCCCGCCGATGTCGAAGGACACCCGCAGCGCGTTTA
The DNA here is from genome assembly GCA_016781635.1 of Rubrobacter sp. GTDB lineage: Bacteria > Actinomycetota > Rubrobacteria > Rubrobacterales > Rubrobacteraceae > Rubrobacter_F. Next base: position 681 of record JADDPY010000256.1, on the reverse strand, counting down.
GGATTCGGTGCGCGGCGCGCTTTGCGTCTTCCAGGCCCGAAATGTTCTCCAGAAGTATGGTGAACTCATCCCCGCCCAGGCGGGCGACGGTGTCCTCGGGGCGCACGCAACCGCCGAGCCTGGCACCAACCGCGACCAGCAACTCGTCGCCAACCTCATGCCCCAGGGAGTCGTTGACGAACTTGAAGTTGTCCAGGTCCAAAAACAACACCGCCACGGTAGCATCGCGTCGGCCCATCCTGGCGAGAGCCTGCTTCAAGCGGTCCATGAATAGGGCACGGTTCGGCAGACCGGTCAGGGCATCGTGGAACGCCTGGTACTCGAGCTTCTCCTCCAGAGCCTTGCGCTCGGTTATGTCCTGAGCTAGCGAGACGAAGTGGCTGGGTTCTCCATGCGAGGTCTTGATGAGGGAGACACTCGACAGGGCCCACACTACGCCACCGTCGGCGCGCACGTAACGCTTCTCGAGATAGTAGCTCCCGGCCCCCTCCTCCAAAGCCCGGCGAGTTCGAGCCGTGCTGGCTTCGAGGTCGTCGGGGTGGGTGACCTCGAACGAGGTCTTTGCCAGGAGAGCCTCTTCGTCGTAGCCGAGCATCTCGCACAGCGCGTGGTTCACCCTGAGGTAGCTGTTGTCGAGCCCGACCAGGGACACGCCGATAGGGGCATCCTCAAAGGCGCTGC
>JADDPY010000136.1 GCA_016781635.1 Rubrobacter sp. | reverse complement strand
GGGCGCGAGCTATCTCCCCGTTCTGCAACAGGCACCTCCTTGTGGCTCCGGGCGCCCTGAGTATACGCGCCGCATACGTGGCCCTTCCCGCAAGACCCGGTAGAATCTCTGCTTATGCTCCGTAAGAAAATTCTGGGCCATGAAGTGGGCCACCACCTCTCTCGATGGCTCGGCCAGACTCTCACGGCCGGGCTGGCCCTCGCCCTCGCGCTCTCCCTGGGCGTTATCCTGCTCTTCTCCAAGATCGCCGAGGACGTCGTGGAGGGGGAGAGTAGATCTTTTGATACGGCGGTCCTGCTGTGGATCGACGCCCATTTTCCGGACTGGCTCTACGGGCCGATGCTCGCGTTCACGACGCTGGGATATTACTGGTTCGTCATCCCCCTGCTCGTCGTCGCTACGTTCATCTTCTACCGCAAGCGACGCAGAATCTCCGCCGTACTCCTCCCCGTCGCTACGATAGGGGGGATGGTCCTGACCACGGCTTTGAAGTATGTGTTCGAGCGGGCCCGCCCGGATCTCTTCGAGTCAGGCTACACCGCATCCTTCTACTCCTTCCCGAGCGGTCACGCCACCATGGCCGTCGGCTTCTACGGGACGCTCACGCTCCTCGTCGCGTGGCGCCTGAAGGGCCTGAAGCGCTGGGCGGTCGTCGCTTCGGGTACGCTGCTCGTCCTCCTTATAGGTTTCAGCAGGCTCTACCTCGGGGTCCACTACCCGACGGACGTCCTCGCCGGGTTCCTCGCGGCTCCTTTGTGGATCAGCGCTATCGGGCTCGCTTATTTTCTGTGGCGGGCGGTGCGCGGCACAACGAGGTTTCGTTGGGACGACGAGGAGTAGAAATCCGTTGCGCGGGGTGATAGCTTCATCCCCGTGCTAGAAGCGATCCTCCAACCTCTCATAAATTGGGTTACCGAGACCATCGGGAACCACGGTCTCTTCGCGGTCTTCGGGCTGATGCTATTGGAGAGCATGGGGATACTCATCCCGTCCGAGGCGATCTCGCCGTTCGCCGGCTTTCTGGTTTCGGAGGGCAGGATGAGCCTGTTCGGGGCCGTGTCCGCCGGGGTCCTCGGGAACGTGGTCGGCTCGTGGGTCGCGTACTTTATAGGGCTCTTCGGGGGGCGTGAGCTGTGGGAGCGCTACGGGCGCTTCGTCGGGGTACGGGCGCACCACCTGACCGTCGCCGAGAAGTGGTTCGATCGGTACGGCGAGTTCACGGTCTTCGTCTCCCGGTGCCTGCCGGTGGTAAGGACGTTCATCTCCTTCCCGGCCGGGACCGCCCGGATGAACTTCGCCAAATTCACCTTCTACACGCTTCTCGGCTGCATCCCCTGGGTCTTCGCCCTTACGTAC
>JADDPY010000613.1:1474-5767 GCA_016781635.1 Rubrobacter sp. | reverse complement strand
CTTTGCACAAGAAGCCGGGTCCGCCAGGAAACGGACCTACCTGCACATAAACACGAGTAGGCCCGCCGTAGAAACGATCTCCCACTCCTCCTTCTAGAGGGAGTAGGGTGGGCGACGTGGACCTGGACTTCGAGCGCCTCAACGAGAAGCAAGCCGAGGAGTTGGGTAGGGAGTTGCTGGCTCAGCTCCTGGACACGCGTAACGCAGTAGAGCGGTTGCAGCGCCGTGAAGTGGGCATCCGCAAGGTGCTCGACGGCGTGATCGAGATGTTTCCGGCGGTCGAGGATCTGCTTCCTGAAGACCTTGACGACGACAACGAACCGCGGCCGCGTGGCGCCGAAGCCGTTCGACGTGTCCTGGCCGGCGACCCGGACACTTGGTACACGGTGACCGCGGTCGTGGGAGCCCTTCGCATGCGCGAGTGGTTGCCGAACTCCTCGAATCCGTCCAACGCCGTGCGTACCGCCCTGGAACGACTCGTCGACAGCAAGAAGGTCCGGAAGGACCGCACGGACAAGGGCCTCGTGGTCTACAGACACCTGGAAGGTCCGACCTACGACGACGAGGAGCCGTTCTGACGACGATTGGTTAGCCCCGGAGGGTCCACGGTTTGCGGCCCTAAACCCCCCGGGGCGTCCCCATGCGGGTGTGGTGTAGCGGCAACACGCGGTGCTCTGATCACCGAGATCGCCGGTTCGAACCCGGTCACCCGCACTCTTGGATAAGCCTACTCCTTGGCGGCCTTCGTGGCCTTCCTCGGCACGTTCCAGTACGGCGACTTGCACCTCGGGCAGACCCGCGGCTCCTTGTCCCTCTCCCTCGGCAGCCACTCGTGCCCGCACCGCTCGCAGCGGAAGCCCCACAGCTGCACCCTCACCATACCGGGCAGTATCTGATCTTTCGTATGTACCGTCAAGTGCCTCCCTCCTAGGTATAGACAAGGACTTTACTCTCTGGTATATTCCTCCTAGGTACATAGGAGGGTGGCGATGCAGGAGACACGAGAGATTCGGGCTATGGCAATCGCGGCAACGGTGCAGCTCGCGCCCGGCCGTGGCGGATGGCAGGTGCCGTCGCAGAGCGGCGCAGGTACCTACGTCGTGGACCCGGAGCTTGGTGAGTGCACCTGCCCGGACCACGAGACCCGCGGTGTCGTGTGCAAGCACCTCCTTGCGGTGCGCTTCACCATCCGACGCGAGCGCGGCAAGGACGGCGCTGTGAAGTACACCCGCGAGGTCGAGGTCAAGTACACGCAGGAGTGGAGTGCTTACAACGCTGCCCAGGTCGAGGAGAAGGACCGGTTCCTCGAACTCCTCGCAGCGGTCTGTGAGCACGCGCCGGAGCCGCCTCGCGCCAAGACGGGCCGACCAGCGACACCGATGCCGGTCCAAGCGTTCTCCACCACCTACAAGGTGTACTCCGGGTTCAGCTCGCGCCGGTTCTCCTCCGACCTGCGAGAGGCCCACCGCCGCGGGCTCGTGTCCCACGTCGCCCACTTCAACTCGGTGAGTCACTACATGGCGGACCCGAAGCTGACGCCCGTCTTGCAGCACCTCATCGCGGTGTCCGCCCTTCCGCTGCGAGCCTTCGAGGAGGACTTCGCGGTGGACTCGACCGGGTTCAGCACCAGCCGGTTCGTCCGCTGGTACAGCAAGAAGTGGGGCAAGGAGACCGACAACCGCGAGTGGGTGAAGCTCCACGCCATGACCGGCGTGAGCACCAACGTCGTGACCGCCGCCGAGGTGACCGGCTGGACGGCGGCCGACACCAACTACTTCCGGCCGCTCCTCGCCACCACCGCTGAGCACTTCGACATGGCCGAGGTGAGTGCAGACAAGGCGTACCTCTCCCACGCCAACGTCGATGCCGTCGAGAAGTACGGCGCGACGCCCTTCATCCCGTTCAAGAGCAACAGCAAGGCTCCGACCGGCGACGGCGGCTGGGAGCGCATGTACCACCGCTTCGCCTACGAGCGCGAGGCGTTCCTTGCGAGCTACCACAAACGGTCGAACGTCGAGAGCACCTTCAGCTCGATCAAGGCGAAGTTCGGGGACTCCCTCCTGGCCCGAAGCGACGTGGGCCAGATGAACGAGGCGTTGTGCAAGGTGCTCGCTCACAACATCGTGTGTGTGATCCACGCGATGCACGAACTCGGGATCGAGCCGACCTTCGCTGCTACACCACTGTCAGCGTGACTCCTCCGTTCGCTCTGCCATTCGAACGGCCCTCTGTAGCCGCTCAATAGAGGCGGCCGCCTTGCGTAGCGCTCGCTGGTAATCCTCCGGTGAGGCGGTCGGTTCCTCGCTGGCAGCGGCGAGGTACCTACGCGCTTCCTGCTCCGCTTGTTCGCTTCGCGTGGCCATCTACGAGATCCCTCCAAAGTCGGTCGAGTATGAGGAAAGTGAAATAACGAGTCCAATAACGTTGTGACTTGCGCTTTCTGGCGAGGTGGACCTTCAGATCCTCGTCCAGTTCGACGACAGCTTCGAGATGACCGCTCACGTCGTCCGGTCGCACAATCTGGTTTGACCGCTGCAACTGTTGCGCCGTGAAGTCGTACGCCTCTTCGGCCATCGCCCGATACTTGGCCTTGTGCCGAATCAAGAACTTGTCCAGGTCGATGCTCCGGAGCATCTGCTCTTGGAGAGCATCTAGCGCCACCGTCTAGCCTTCTCCCCACACGAACTGCGCGAGCACCCAGCCGGCGGAGATGAGCAGCAGCGCCAGTTGAACCCCGAACGCTCCCACCGCAAGGACACGGAGCGCAGCGTTCTGCGCCAGTGCCAGCCAAGCGACGCACAACGCCACCGCAGCGACACCGAGCAAAAACGCCGCACCGACAATGGACGCCAGCCACTTGTAGCTCGTCAGCACCTTGTCCGGTGTTCCGGCCTGGTACGACCGCAACGTCGAGACCGTCAGTCCAAAGAAGACCAGACTGAGTCCAGCCAAGGCAGACGCGGCCCCGAGGACGCCGTTCACCACGTCCTTGCCTTCGACCACTGCCACCCTCGCGCCGATGGCGCACAGTCTCGCACAGGTTCTTGTGCAGGATCGCCGCTTGCACAAGAACCCGCTCCTCAGCAGGGGTTCTTGTGCAAGGCCGGATGAGGGTGGTGCCGGCGTCGGTGCGGTACTCAAGGCGGGTCATGGGTGGTCCTTTGGGTGGCAGGGTGTGGGTTCATGGCGCCGGGACCAGTCGAATCGACTGGCGCACCAGAAGGCTAGAGGGCCGACATCAGCCCAAGCGGATGCGGCCGTGATGCCAAGGGGATCGTGCCTACGCTCTGGCGGGGTGACCGGGCGGTAGGTGATCGGCCGGTGACAATGGCGACAGTTGGTCATTGGGGGTCCTTTGGGTGGCAGGGTGGTGGGGTGTCAACTAGGGGTTGACGGTGGAGGTGTGGGTCGATAAGGAGTACCCCGAGTGCTTGTTCTGTGCTTCCTTTGGTGAGAAGCTGCCATTCGTCGTCGGACAGCAGAGAACGGAGGGTCTGGATTTCACGAGGCTCGATCACAGTCCTCTCCCGCCGTCCGGAACCCCCAGCGCCGGTAAGCCTCCAACACCTCGCTGACCCTCGGAGTGCATCAGGGCGCACTCGTCGCCGAAGGTACGGTGGCGGTCCAGCTCCCATCCCTTGCGGATTCCCCAAGCCGCTACCTCCTCGGCCATCTGTTGCAGGGACTTCATGACTCCCATCGCTCCAGGTCGTCGGGCGTCAGGGTGAAATGGGTCGCCTCAGCTTGCGTGCTCTGCCAACGAAGCTCCGACCGTAGCAAGGACCCGGCGGCCCGTCGGGCACGACGTTCAGCCCCCCACCGAGAGCGGTCGAAGAAGGAGATACGCGCCCCTAGGCACCGCATGTCCTCGTCGTACAGAAACACCGCCCACTTCCAAAGCGGTCCAAAGTCTCGGGTGACCTCCACTTTGACCTTCATCAGACATCAGCAGCGGCAGGGTCGTCGTTGCGGTAGGCGACCCATCCGGCAGGGTTGTGGACGATGGTCCATGTGCCATCGGTGGTTTCGTAGCACCCAGCGCTCAAGCGCCGGAGGCGGGGACTCTTGGTGGTGGCGGTCATGGACTTATGATATCACGCCCAACCACCGCTGTCCAGAGCGTCCTCAACCGGTGCGGTAGGCTAGGCCTCCAGACAGCAGAGAAGCCGGGCCACCCCCGTAGCCCGGCTCCCCAAGGATCAGAGGAGGTCCCAGCTCCCATGACCGACGGTAGCCAGTCTACACCAAGCCAAGCGGTCGATGGCTGACGTCGAGTACGAGGCCATCGTCGGC
>JADDPY010000613.1:0-1418 GCA_016781635.1 Rubrobacter sp. | reverse complement strand
TCCGATGCCGCTCGACGGCTTCCCTCCATGGCTCCGGGACTGGATCGAGGCCACGGCGAGAGCCCGTCAGGTGGCTCCCGAGCTACCCGCTTCCGCTGCCCTCGCCGTGCTCTCGGCGTGCACCGCTCGTCGGCTCCGGGTCAACTCGGGGAACGGCTGGGGCCAAGAGCTGGCGGGCTACTTCGTCACGGTGCTCCCCTCCGGAGAGCGGAAATCGCCAGTCACGAACGACGCCGCTGCGCCGCTCTACCAAGCCGAGCTCGAGGACATCGAGCAATGGCGCCAGGACTGCGCCCTCATCGACGCCCGAGGCGACGGCGAGAAGCCGCCGCATCCCGGACTCCTGGCCGACGACAGCACCATCGAGAAGCTGGCGGTCGACATGCAGGACTGGAACGAGAAGGCCGTCATCATGGCAGCCGAGGGCGACCCTCTTGACAACATGTCGGGCCGGTACGGCGGCGGCGTCTACCTCGCGCCCTGGCTCAAGTTCCACACCGGCGAGTTCACGAAGGTCCGCCGCATCACCCGCGATCCGGTTTTCCTGAAGCGCCCCGCCCTGACCCTGTTCGTCACCTGCCAGGCGTCACCACTCAGCCGTTTCGCCTCGCTGCAGGCGGTTGTCGAGCGGGGCCTGCTCGCCCGCATGCTCATCTGCCAACCGGTGTCAAGGGTCGGGTACCGGGACTCGTTGGCGCCCCCTCGGCTGGCCGCCGTACAGAACGTCTACGTCAAGAACGTGCTCCACCTCTACCGGGCGCTACGTCACGTCGACGACGAGCTCGAGCTCTCCCCGGAGGCAGCTGCTGAGCTCATCGCCTACGAGCAGTCGCTTGAACCGCTGATGCGCCCCGGCGAGCGGTGGGGGACGGCGGCGAAACGGGAGCTGGCAGCGAAGGCGGCCGGCCTCGCCCTTCGTGTCGCTGCGTGGCTGCACGCCGCCAAGTACCTCGCTGACTGGCGCCGGCCCATCGAAACCTCGACGCTGTGGTCGGCGATGGTGATCGTCGACTGGTACATGCAGGACGCCGAGCGCATCTACCCGCTGTTGCTCGCCGGCTCGCCGCTCGAAGAGGTCTACTGCGACCTCGCCGCCGTCCGTCCGGAGGGGGCTGCCGAAGTGCTCGAGTGGCTAGAGCGCCAGGGGTGCAAGGTAAGCCGCCGGGACGTGTACCGGCGATTCTGGCGCCATTCGTGGTGCCGCAAGGTCAGCCAGCTCCACCAGCTGTTGCAGTGGATGGATGACCGAGGCGAGATCTACTACGAGCAGGAGACAGCCAAGTTCGGTGAGGGTGGTGGCCATTCGGGGCGCACCTGGTGGGCCGGCGCATGGGCCTCTGGCGACGCCTGACCATCGCTCAAAGCGATAACGGAGCGTTGACAAGGGGGAGCCGGAGCGTTGACAAGGGGGAGCCGGA
>JADDPY010000070.1 GCA_016781635.1 Rubrobacter sp. | reverse complement strand
CTCCCGTATCAAACGGCGAACCAACCCCATTTTCTCGGCAACCTCAATGTCGCCGGGCAGCGAGCTAATCTTGAATTCACTGGTTTCACTGATAAACCGCAGGAGCGGCTCACCATATTTTGGGAAGGTGATTTTCTGACCAGGGAAGAGCAGAGTAACAGAGTGATCGTCCGTGGCGAGGCGATAGATAATGCCAGGTCGTTTCTGGACGATCGTGTCCACTTCCAGCCGGTCGGCAGCGGCCAGTTCAAGCAGTTGGCCCTCAAGCATCGGGGGTCTGCTTGTGATGAAGCGTTCGGCAAGCCGGACCATCACCGCGTCGAGACTGGTGCGCTCTTTAAAGACAGTGAACAACGCGTCAAACTGATCATGCACGGCGGCATGCATGGTGCCTTGTGCGGCAAAGCCAACCGGTAGTGCTTGCCGGAAATGGACATCCTGGTGACACAGGGCGAGCGCCTCCGAAAACACGTCGATCCAGGTAACGGGGGGAATTCCGACCGTGATATGCAGCGATTCCGACTCGGAGGTCAGGGCTTCATGAATGTAGCCGCGCGGCAGGTAGATCAAGTCACCGGGGGTTAAGTCAAGCTCATGCACCGGTTCGCCGATGTGAACTTTGACAGAGCCAGAGGGTAGACTTCGATCCGGCAAGGGGAGCGGTGAGCCATAAATACGCCAGTGTTTCGACCCGGCGATCTGGAGCACAAATACGTCATGGGTGTCATAGTGGGGTGCAAAGCCTTGCGCCGAAGGAGGCGTCAAGTAGACGTTCGTCTGGAGTGGATAGGTGAAGTACGCTTCAAGGTTGCGACAGAAGAGCGCCAAGGGCCTCCACGTTCGGTGCATAGCCTGCAATACAATGGTCGCACCACGGCTATACTCTGCCAGCACCTTCGTGACATCCGCGACGCCGGTGAACACGTCGTTGCCCCAAGGAACATTCGTTGCATACTGACGCAGCGGTATTTCCGAGCCGTTCTTGACCAATCGGATTGCAGGATGTCGCAAGTCAGTGGCGGAGATGATGTAGTCAACATCCTGGAGGGAGCAGAGATCGGCGTAGTAGTCGGGCTCGCCCCGTGCTATGATGAGTGGCCGTTGCTCCCAGTAGTCGCTAAAGAACCGGTCGAGTTCGACTGGGCGAAGAACTCTTCCAAGATCAAACCCTGCAACGGACATTCTGTGCTCCTACATGTTCAGGCGTAGCAGGCCGAGGTACCTCGACCCGCTACGCTATGCGGTAATCAGGCCACCCCTAGCTCCTACGGTCTCCGGTCGCGTCGCCGAGCAGCCCGCCGCCACCCGTATCGCCGCTCGCGTCACCACCACCGAGTAGCCCACCACCACCCGTATC
>JADDPY010000594.1 GCA_016781635.1 Rubrobacter sp. | reverse complement strand
ACGAGTGTTCCTCCGAACCGGTGCTGACCTTCAACTGCCATTGCCTCGATTGCCAGAAGGCCGGGGGCAGCGCTTACGCCTCGTGCCTCATAGTGCCTACGGCCGATTTCGGGCTAACAGGCGAACCCAAATACTACACCGTCACGGCGGACAACGGTTACCCCATAGCGCGGGGATTTTGCCCCGCTTGCGGCTCTCACGTGTTGGCCGAATTGCCCTACAAGCCCCGTATAACCATCATCCACGCCGGAAGCCTGGATGACCCAAGCTGGCACAGGCCGGCCGTTGACATCTTCGCCTCCCGCGCTCAGCCGTGGGATCACATGGACCCGGAGCTGGCGAAATTCCCCGAACTGCCCCCGCTACCGGACTCACCGCTGTTCGAGATACGGTAACCGTAGAAGGAGTAGAAAGAAGCACACCGATGATCGATGAGGGAAGGACGAGCGGCGTCGGAGACAGTTATGCCCTCCCGAAACGGGAAGGCGGCACCTTCCGCCGATCATGAAGCCGCATAGCTGAGTCTTGTATCAAGGTTCTGGTTTCAGTGCCACCGTGTTGGTGTCGAGGTATTTCAGAAGGCGGGCGAATAGCCGGATCGATCGGCTTTCGCCAAAGCCGATCTTGCGGGGGAGAGCATCGCCCTCCTCCGCAACACCTCCTTCGGGTATCTGCCGTTTCTCTATTAGAGTTGTTCCCCTTACTCTTCCGGCAGCACCCTCAGCAATTCGTCGGGGTCCCCGACGGCCCTGCCCAAGTGCTGGTGGATAGAATCGAAACCGGGTAGATCGCAGTGCTTCTCATAGATTTGCGCGTAGTAGTCATCCGTAGCCACGATCATGCTCTGCAACCTGCGGATGTCCCCTTCCAACTCTTCATCGTGCAGCACGATGTCTTCGCAGGGGAAACACTTCTCATTGAATTCTACTGACCTTGTCATTACTTAACGTCCTTTCGGTTCTCTGTCTAAAAACGTCCTGAGCCATTCGCTAGATACATGCACGGCCCCTTTCGTAGGTTCTGCTCTGCGCATATAAGGAATGCGCAATCGCTACACTAGTCTCTCTACATCTCGCCTTCCTCCTTCTTTGTGTCGCAAGTAGCAGGGCAACACCTCGACGACGGACCTTGCAAAACCTCGTTATGCTGATACGAGTCGTTGTCTTCCGTAACCCGACAAGCGCAATAGAGACGTGCGCAACCTGATCTTGGTGCCCTTCTTTTGCCCCTCATTACTACAATACAGCTTTTTCCAGCGCCCTGGACCCGCGACTTACTCACCGTGTGCTTCTTGTTGGACAAGAGCATGGAGCGCATAAACGAGG
>JADDPY010000345.1 GCA_016781635.1 Rubrobacter sp. | reverse complement strand
CGAACGCCGTGGCCCTATTCTCACAGCCCACTACGTGCTGGCGCCCGCCGAGGGAAGCCCGGTCGTCTTCGAGTTGGCCCGGGCAAGGTTCCGTGCTGAGGAGTTCTTCTCGGACGTGAGGAACGCCCACTACTGGCAGGCCCGCTTTGCCGAAGGGATGGCCGCGGAGCGTTCGGGAGAATGGGCTGCGGAGATCAAAGGTGTACTCAAGCAGTGGGGCGTGAGCGACGCGAGGCTCGGCGTGGATTGCCTGGACTACCACGGTTTCTCGGCGCTCCAGGGCCAGGGGCTCCGTCTCACGGATGCCGACGACCCGATCGAAGCGGCACGGTCATCAAGACCCCGGACGAGATCGAACTCCTCAAACAATCCGCGGCCGTCTGCGAGGCCGCGCTGTACGACCTCGAAGAGGCCGTCCGCCCCGGGGTGAGCGAGCACGAGCTCTTGGGCGTCTTCTACCACAAGATGCTCTCCCTCGGAGGCGAGCACTGCTTCTCGCGGCTGCTCAGCACGGGACACAAGACGAACCCCTGGTTCCACGAGGCGGGCAGCAAGCTCGTGCGTCCCGGCGACCTCGTGGCCTTCGACACCAACATGACGTGCCCGGAGGGATACGTATGCGACATCTCGCGCACGTTCCTCTGCGGGGAGAAGGCGACTCCCGCGCAGAAGGAGGCGTACGGGGTGGCGCACGAGTTCGTCCAGGAATTGGCCGGACGGCTGCGACCCGGGTTGAGCTACGCCGAGTTGGTCGAGGACCCCCCCGGGTACCCGGACGCCTATAGGGAGCAATGCTACTCTTTCGTCCTGCACGGCGTGGGCACGGACGACGAACCACCATTTCACCGTTCCCCGACGAGCCGGGTGCGGAGAAGCTCGACGGAGAGTTCAGGGAGAACATGGTGGTGAGCGTTGAGTTCTACGCCGGCAAGGTCGGCGAACAGGACGGGGTGAAGCTGGAAGACGAGGTGCTGATCACCGCCGAGGGACCGGTGATGCTCTCACTCTACCCTTACGAGGACAGGTTGCTTTGATAGAACCGAGGCCTTGATCTCACGATATCCGAGGCGCTTCAGAAAGGAGAAGACATGACCATCGACCGGACAGACCCTTACACGCGGCTGAATCCCCGGCCCATCCCTACCGAGGGATACACCAAGGAGGAGACCTACAAGCACACGCGTACCCCGGTGGACCTGGCGGTGACCCTCATCCCCGACGCTTACAGCTCTCGCGAGTTCTTCGAGATCGAGCGTGAAAAGGTGTTCGCGTCGAGCTGGGTCGTCGCAGGGTTCACTTCTCAGGTACAGAAGACCGGGCAGGTGATCGTCGCCGAGGTGGCCGGGCGTTCGATCATCGTCACCCGGGACAAGCAGGGGGAACTCAGGGCGTTTTACAACGTCTGCCGCCACCGGGCCGCCAAGCTGCTCGACGACGACACCCGCGCGGTGCGCAACAACAGGATAAGGTGTCCCTACCACAGTTGGACCTACGACCTCGAGGGCAAGTGCCTGGGCACGCCGCTCTTCGAGGGCTCGGACATCCCCGAGGAGACCCGGGCCGCCTTCGACATGAGCGAGGTCAGGGAATTCGACAAGGCCGACTACGGCCTCTTGCCCGTTGGGGCAGAGAGCTGGGGTTTTCTGGTCTTTGTCAACCTCGACCCGGACGCCGCGCCCCTCACAGAGCAACTCGGCGACCTGCCCGAGCGCTTCTCAGACTACCGGCTGGACGAATGGCGGGTGGTACGGGAGAAGACCTACGAAGTGGCGGCTAATTACAAGCTCGTCGGCGAGAACTACCTGGAGTACTACCACCTGCCGTGGGTGCATCCGGAGCTGGTACAGGTCTCCCGTATGGAAGATCACTACCGTTGGCAGGGACCGGGATTGTACTCGGGGTTCTGCACCACCCCGATCTCCCAGAACACCGAAGGAGGGGGCTGGCAGGGGCTGCCGCCGGTAAGCACGCTGCCGGGAGACGACGCCGAGAGCGGGCGCTTCGTGCTGCTCTTCCCGAACGTCGCCATCGCCGTCCTGCCGAACCACGCCTTCGTGATCGTCGCGAATCCCGTCGGCCCGGATCGCACCGTCGAGGAGACGGTTATCCTCTCCCACCCGGAGTCCCTAGATAACCCCAATGCGGAGAAAGAGCTTGACCAGTTGTTGCGCTTCTGGGACCTGGTGAACTTGCAAGACATCGAGATCGTCGAGCGGGTGCAGGAAGGCATCTCCAACCCGGCCTACCGCGGCGGCCGCATGTGCTACCAGTTCGAGGAGACGTTGCACCGCTATCAGAACATGGTCATAGACAAAATGGTCGGCATAGACAGGATACCTCCGGGTGACCAGGAGGAGTCCGTGCGGATGTTCCGCTCCAACGGGAGCCCCGAGGAGACCTCCTGAGCCGGTGTGCTCCCGGGAGAGATGTGAGGGGGAATAGGTGGCCGACCTCGTTACCCATAGGGAGACGACCCGCGATATCTCCATGTTTGGCCTGGACCGCCCTGCTCCCCGCCCGGGACTATTCCTTCGCCGAGCAGTGCAAACCGGAATCGGGAGGGCACCATGAGATTCAAACTCCGTGACAAACTCTTCATCGGCGGCGGGTGGACGCCCGGCCGGAGCGGCCGGACGTTCGAAGTCGTGAACCCCTCGACCGAGGAGGTCCTCGCCGCCGTTCCGCGGGGTACGCCGGAAGACGTCGACGATGCCGTGAGGGCGGCGGAGACAGCGTTCGGCATCTGGCGGCGCTTGCAGCCGGAAGGCCGGGGACGGTCGCTCTACGGGGTGGCGCGATCCCTGGAGGCGCGACTGGAGGAGTTCGCGCGGCTGGAGACGCTGGACACGGGCAAGCCGCTCGGGCACGCTCGGGGCGAGATCTCCAGCTGCGTCCGCTATTTCGACTATTACGCCGGCGTCGCGGACAAGATCCACGGCGAAACCATCCCGCTGGGCCCCGACTATCTGAATTACACGGTTCGCGAGCCCATAGGGGTTACCGCCCACATCGTTCCATGGAACGCGCCCCTGAACATGGTCTGCCGGAGCCTGGCCCCGGCGCTCGCGGCGGGCAACACCGCCGTGATCAAACCGGCCGAGCAGACGCCTCTGACGGCCCTCCTGTTCGCCGAGGTGTTCGACGCCCTCGACTTCCCTGCGGGCGTGTACAACGTCGTTACCGGGTTCGGCGCCGAGGCCGGTAAGGCCCTAAGCGAGCACCCGAGGATAGGTTCGATCACTTTCACCGGGTCCGTCGAAACCGGGCGGGCCATTATCCGGGCCTCTGCGGAGCACGTAAAGCCCGTCGTCCTCGAGCTCGGCGGCAAGTCCCCCCAGATCGTCTTCGCCGACAGCGACCTGGACCGCGCCGCGAGCGAGGTCGTAAAGGGCATCTACTCCAACACCGGCCAATACTGTGACGCGGGCTCCCGGTTGTTGGTGGAGGAGAGCATCAGCGAACCTCTGGTAGATAAGGTTGTCCGGCACGCCCGGGAGATAACACTGGGTCAGGGCATCGAAAACCCCGACATGGGCCCGCTCGTCTCCGCCGAACATTTCGACCGCGTCATGGGCTATGTGGAAGCGGGCCAAAACGAGGGCGCGAACCTGATCATGGGCGGCCGCGCGAGCGAGTTTGAGAAAGGATACTTCGTCTCGCCCACCGTGTTCGACGGTGTTAGCAGCGAGATGAGCATTGCCCGGGAGGAGATATTCGGCCCTGTACTGTCGGTCTTGCCATTCTCGGGCGAGGAGGAGGCGGCCGGCATCGCCAACGACTCAAACTACGGCCTGGCGGCGGGGATTTTTACCTCGGACATCGACCGCGCGATGAGGTTCGCGCGGGACATCCAGGCGGGATACGTCATGGTCAACGAGTACTTCACGGGTGGTCCGGGGTCTCCGTTCGGCGGCTACAAGCAGAGTGGTATCGGGCGGGAGAGGGGACTCATGGCGCTGCAAAACTATACGCAGGTCAAAAACGTCGTAATCAGGGTGGGACGGAGCTCCCCCGGCGCGGACGCGGAGCATATTGAACGAACGGCGGACCCCGGTGCGAACTAGCACCTCGGGAAGAACCGCCGACACTTCGATGCATCCGGTAACCAGCGACCGCCCCCCGTGGAGGATGAGCCGCTAAACTCCATGCTGGACCACTTCGATGCGGCGGTGGAGATCCTGGGTCTATTCGAGGGCATGGTCCGATACCTGAAGACGCCCCAGCGGCAGGTAATAGTCTCGGTCCCGATACGCCTCGACGACGGGACGTTAAAGGTCTACACGGCTTACCGGGTCATCCACAACCGAAGCCGCGGTCGGCGGCATAGGGCTCAACGTCGTCCAGGGTGCCCGGATGGTGGGGGCCGATAAGATCGCGGGGGTGGAGTTCAACCCGGCCCGTAAGCCCCTGGCCGAGAAGTTCGGCATGACGGACTTCGTGAACCTCACGGAGGTCGAGGGCGACCTCGTGCCTGGTGGACCTCGCGGGGGGCGGAGCGTATTACTCCTTCGAGTGCATCGGCAACGTGTGCGTTATGCCCCAGGCACTCGAGTGCACGCATAGGGGCTGGGGGTCACGGTTATCAGAGGCGTGGTGGAGGCGGGGCCAGGGGCCGCACCGACCCCAGTCCGTTGCCCCCGCCTCAAGCAGCGTGCTGAAGTACAACGTACGGTCGGCCCGCGTACGTTTACCGCGTTAGATGGGAGGGCTTGTTACGCTATGAGAGCAGTTCTACTTACCGGACATGGCGGCTTGGAGAAGCTGGAGTACCGAGAGGATGTGCCAACTCCCGAACCTGCCGAGGGCGAGGTTCTGATCGCTGTTGGCGCTGCCGGGATAAACAATACCGACATCTGGACCCGAGAAGGCGCCTACGGAACAGAAGACGACCCGGCGGCCGCGAGCGGCTGGCGTCGGGGCAATACAATGCGATTCCCCCGGATACAAGGTGCGGACATCGTCGGCCGCATCGTGGGAGCCGGCGGAAGCGTAAACGAGTCTCGTATCGGTGAGCGGGTGATCGTCGACAACGCGCTCTACGATGGAGGGGAAGAAAGACTTCTGGACTCCGGTCTCATCGGAAGCGACCGCGACGGCGGCTTCGCCGAGTACGTCGCGGTCCCGGCGGAGAATGCTCACACGATTGAGAGTCACTTGAGCGACGCTGAACTTGCTACCTTTCCAACAGCTTACGTGACTTCCCTGCGCATGCTAAACCGGGCACGGGTTTCCGCGGGCGAGACGGTCTTGGTGACGGGCGCCTCCGGTGGCGTCGGTTCCGGTCTGGTCCAGTTCGCTCGGCTGCGCGGCGCGCGAGTCATCGCGCTAGTGGGCTCGGGTAAGGAAGACCAAGCCCGCACCTTGGGCCCCGAGTCCGTGATTGCCCGCGACACCAGTAATTTGCCTGCGGCCGTGGCAAAGGTGGCGGGGGGGCGGCCCATCGACGTGGTCGCCGATGTGGTCGGCGGCGACGTGTTCGCGGACCTACTGAACGTCCTCCGCCCTATGGGACGTTACGTGAGCGCAGGGGCGATCGCAGGACCGATGGTGCGGCTCGATCTGAGAACTCTCTACCTCAAGCAGCTCGAACTTATCGGCTCGACCATGGGAACCCATGAGGAGTTCGCTAGCCTAGTGGAGCATATTGCCTCCGGCAAAATAAAGCCGCTCCTCGCACGCACCTACCCACTGTCCGATATCAGGCAAGCTCAGAGAGATTTCACGCACAAAACCTTTTTCGGCAAGTTGGTCCTTATTCCGAACCGAAGTAGTGGACCTAGCTATGCGGAGCTACGCGCAGATTAGTTATGTGGAAATCGTGAAGCATAACGAACGCCTTGAAGCACGTATG
>JADDPY010000493.1 GCA_016781635.1 Rubrobacter sp. | reverse complement strand
GGAGCGCGTGGCGGTGAACCGCGAGGCGTCTGAGTCGGAGATCGGCGAGGACGAGGTGTCGGTTCCGGTGGTAGAGGAAGAGGTCGTAGTGGAGAAGCGGCCGGTGGTGAAGGAAGAGATAAGGGTCCGCAAGGACGTGGTGCAGGACGAGGAGATCGTGGAGGAGGAAGTGCGCAAGGAGGAGGTCGACATAGACGACGCCTCCGGCACCTCCGGCCGCCGCGGCGACCGGGACGTTTAAGGGCAACAGAGGAAGCGTATTGGTTTCGAGATCCGGCCAGCGTAGTCTGGCTGGATCTCACGGGAAAGGAGACGAGATAGGATGACGGATCAGGCAAACCGTAGCGGACAGCAGGGGCAGAGCGCGCTCAGCAGCGACCGGGGTAGCGTTACCATAGACGACGCCGTGGTCAAGAAGATAGCCGGTATCGCGGCGCAGGAGGTCGAGAAGGTACAGGTGGGCGGTGGTACTTCCGCGGCTGTGGGGGGCTTTCTGGGGAGCGTGACGGGCGCCGTCACCGGCAGCTCCAGCGGTCCCGCTCCCACCAGCGGTGTCTCCGTGGAGGTCGGTAACGAGGAGGCTGCCGTCGACCTTACGGTGGCCCTGGAGTACGGCGTGGCGATACCGCGCACCACGGAGGCGGTACGCCGCAACGTCATCAACCGCGTCGAGAGCTTGACGGGGCTGAGGGTTACCGAGGTCAACATTACGGTAAACGACGTTCAGTTCCCGGAAGAACGGCCAATGCTGGGCCAGCAGGAGCAGGTGAAACAGCAGGCGAGACAGGGTTAGAGCTTTTCACCGCAAGAAGTGCGGAACGCGGCAAGTTTCGGGTATTGGAAGGGTTACGATCTCCGACTGTACCCCTTTTGATCGTCAGCGCACAGCGACGAGCGGCCGGGTCTACCCGGTCGCTTTCGCGCCGGGTGAGAGGTGTACACCTATGACGGAGGGCTTGGATGGTTTTACGCCCGTAACTATTGTCGGAGCGGGGAACGGGTTTAGCTCTTTGGCCTCTGCGCGGCATGCACGAAGCGGGGGAGAGTAGAGTCCGGGACGATCAAATCTGACTACCAAGGAGTTTTTCCTATGCCCAACGTTTGTGGTGGCTTCGATTCTTCCTGTTGTATAAATCGGCAGCATGCCTCGGAGCTGGTTCGATGACGAAAGATACTCATGAGGGACGTCTTCGGGCGCGACCGGGGAAGCCGAGCGGTGAACCTCCGCTCGGTCTGCGGTACCTGGGGCAGGGGGGCGCTCGCGGGGGATATTTGTACGTCCCGGCCGGGTATCGGGAGGAGCGGCCCGGTCCTCTTGTAGTACTGTTGCACGGTGCGGGAGAGGATGCCCGGGACGGCTTGGCGCAGCTAAGGGAGCATGCGGACGCTGCCGGGCTGCTCCTGCTGGCTCTGACGTCGCGCGGGCCGACCTGGGACGTGGTCGTGGGACGCGGGCGGTATGGCCCAGACGTCACGGCCCTGGACGCGGCCCTCGAGCGGGTGTTCTCTTCTTATGCCGTGGATCCGGGTCGGATCGCTATCGGGGGGTACTCCGATGGGGCTTCTTATGCGCTTTCCCTGGGGCTAACTAATGGAGATTTGTTCACGCACGTGCTCGCTTTCTCGCCCGGGTTCATGGCGCCGGCGAGGAGGGAGGGTGAGCCTTGTATCTTTGTCTCGCACGGGAAGCAAGACGGATGGCTGCCGATAGATCTTTGTAGCCGGAGGCTCGTACCAGACCTCGAGCGCATGGGGTACGAGGTGCGCTACCGGGAGTTCGAGGGCGGTCATGTGGTCCCGCCGGAGGTCGGGCGCGAGGCCGTAGAATGGCTCGACGCGCCTGATCTCCAGCGGTAATGTGTAAGGCACAGCTCGCCGCTGTTACGCCTCGCGGATCCGGTGGAAAAGCTCGGTGATCTCCCGGTCGTTGACGTGGGAGAGCAAGAAGTCCTCCGCCATAAGGCGGGCGACCTTAGGGTTCTGGCGTTCCTCTTCGTCTGTCCCCGCGTATCCGGGGTTGCCGTCCGCAAGCCACTTCAAGTTTTCCAACAATAGCTCTTTGCTCAAGCCTGACTCGTCCAAAGATGCATCCTTTCGTCCGTCACCGCTCTTTACCCGAACCGGCCGGGGTGTCGAAGGCCCTCTGGGATGGTCCTCTAATTTGTCTCCTCGGAGAGGACGTCTTCGGCCCAGGAGAGGGCGGCGTTCGTGGCGGGGAATCCTATCGTGGTGAGGGAGAGTACGATGGCGTGAAGGATCTCCTCTTCCGACGCGCCTACGCCGAGGAGCTTGCGGACGTGAGAACGCACCCCGCCCTCCGATTCGGCGCCGACGGCAATCCCGAGCTTGACGAGACGGCGTTCCTTCTCTCCCAGCGGCCCGGCCTCGTGCTCGGCCGCGCCCAGGGCATCGAAGGCCTGCTTCACCCCAGGGTAACGCTTCTCGAACTGCTGGTAGATACCGGGTAGATACTCCGTCATCATCCCTCTCCTCTTCCTCTTGTACAGGAGATGCTAGCATGGCACGCTAGCCGTCGAGGCGCTGGACTGAAATAGCGCTTACGGACAAGACCTCTTTCTGTCCCCGGCGTTGGTGGTGCAGGTGTCCCTGCCGGCGCCGCCGTCGGCCAGGTCGTTGGCTCTTACTCCATCCAGAGTGTTGAGAGCATCCGTGCCGCCCTCGCCGAAGAGCTTGTCCGATCCGGGGTAGTGGTGGGGTTGCGGTGCCGTACCATATGTGGTGAACGGTGCAGGCCCTATGGGTACGGGTTACCCTGACCCATTATGGTGGTGAAGATGGCAGAGAGGCGCGGTGGCACGACGATCCTGGGGATAGACCCCGGGACGGCGACGATGGGCTGGGGCGTGATCCGCACGGGGGGGCCTATGGGCACGCGCCTGAGTTACGTGCAGCATGGTGCTATCACCACGCCGTCGAACTGGGAGATGCCGAGGCGACTGGGTCGGCTCTTCGACGGGGTTACGGAACTCGTGAAAGGGTACAGGCCCGAGGCCGTGGCCGTCGAGGAGCTGTTCTTCAACACCAACGTCACCACGGGGATCACCGTTAGCCAGGCGCGGGGGGTGGCGATCCTGGCGGCGTATCGGGCGGGGATTGAGGTCGCAGAGTACACACCGATGCAGATAAAGCAGGCCATAACCTCCTACGGAAAGGCCGACAAGCGCCAGGTCCAGGAGATGGTCAAGGCGCTGTTGAAGCTGCCGGCCATCCCCCGGCCCGACGACGCGGCCGATGGCCTCGCCATTGCTATCTGCCATGCGTTCTCTCTGCGGATGGAGGGCGGGAGGACCGGGAAGTTGGGGGTGGGGAAATAGCCGGGCGTGGGGGATAATTAGGCGATGATACACAGGCTTCGCGGGCAGTTGGCAGAGAAGGACATGGAGGGCGTCGTCATGGACGTCGGCGGCGTGGGCTACCGGGCCTCGACCTCGACGTCGACCTTGAGGGCGCTCCCGGCGGTGGGCGACGATTGCGTGCTCCACACCCGGATGGTGGTGCGTGAGGACGCGATGCTCCTCTACGGCTTCGCCGGGCGCGAGGAGAGGGCCGCTTTCGACACCCTGACCGCCGTTACCAAGATCGGGCCGAAGCTCGCGCTCGCGATACTCTCGTCGCTCTCCCCGCAGGAAATCTCCGAGGCGGTCGGACGCGGCGACGTGGTGAAGCTGGCCTCCGTGCCCGGGCTCGGGAAGAAGACCGCCGAGCGGCTGGTTCTCGAGCTCAAGGGCAAGAACCTCGGAGCTTTCGACCCCGGCATCGGGGGAGGGGGCACGTCCGGGCCGTTCATGGAGGCACGCGAGGCCCTGGCGGCGCTCGGCTACTCCATAGAGGAGGCCGAGCAGGCTTTGCAGGCGGTGCCGCCGCAGGAGACGGTGCAGAGGTACGTCAAGGAGGCGTTGCGACGGATAGGCAGCAGGCGTTGAGCCCCGAAGGCTTCGATGCGAACAGGCGCCCGGAGGACGAGCCGGGCGAGGAGCGGGACGGCGGTATGGAGATGGACGACTTCACCGTGGGCCGCGGCGCCTGGGGTAATGGGGCACGTGACGCAGAGGAGGTCCCCGAGGATATTACGGGGGCGGCGGCTTTCGAGAGCGCCGTGGACGCCTCCGAGGATGCGGAGGGGGACGAGCCGACGCTGCGGCCCAGGACGCTCGAGGAGTTTATCGGGCAGGAGGCGCTCAAGGAGAACTTGTGGGTCTTCGTGGAGGCCGCGAAGCGGCGCGGAGAGCCTCTGGACCACATGCTGCTCGCCGGGCCTCCGGGGCTCGGGAAGACCTCGCTGTGTCGCATCCTCGCGACCGAGATGGGGGTGGAGATCCACGTCACCAGCGGTCCGACCCTGGAGCGGGCGGGGGACATGGCGGCGATCCTCACGCAGCTCGACGAGGGCGACTTCCTGTTTATAGACGAGATCCACCGCCTCAATCGCCAGATCGAGGAGATTCTCTACCCCGCCATGGAGGACTTCGCGATGGACATCGTCCTCGGACAGGGCCCCTCTGCCCGTACGATCCGGATGGACGTCCCGCCCTTCACCCTCGTGGGCGCGACCACGCGCACCGGCCTGATGACGAAGCCTCTCCTCGACAGGTTCGGCTTCAACGCCCGCCTCGACTACTACGCGCCCGAGGATCTCAAGAAGATCGTGGTACGAAACGCCGGCATCCTGAACGTCCGCATCACCGAATCGGGGGCTCAGCAGCTCGCCATGAGGAGCCGGGGGACGCCGCGTATCGCCAACCGTCTCCTAAAGCGCGTCCGCGACTACGCGGAGGTTATAGGGGACGGGACGATAGACGACGAGACGGCCGCCGCCGCCCTGCAGATGCAGGGGGTAGATGGCCTCGGGCTCGACCGCATAGACCGCGACTACCTGGCGCTCGTCATCGAGAAGTTCGGCGGCGGGCCGGTGGGGGTAGGCACGATCTCCGTGGCCCTGGGCGAGGCGCGCGACACGGTCGAGGACGTCTACGAGCCGTACCTCCTGCAGAGCGGCCTCATTCAGCGCACGAGCCGCGGCCGGATCGCGACGGGGCGGGCCTACGAGCACCTTGGCATCCCGATGGTGGGATAGCGGCACGCTTTACCGCCGCGTGATGGCTCCCGGTGGCCCTTTTCCCCACCGTAAGCCACGGTGGATGTCAGCCCGGATGCCAGGGCCACGGCCAGCGCGGCGAACTCTCGTATCGAGCTTAACTTCCGGGAAGCGGCACAACCGCAACCCTACACCGTCGACGGACGGCGGACTGTAGCGGATGCGGCAGGACGGTGACGGTGTTGCCATGTGCGGTCCAGAAAGAGAGTCTCGCAGAAATTGGAATGTAAGGGTCCAGCCCTCGCCATAATAATGTCCGCGACCTATGGCCGGAATGAGGTTGGCGGGAGAAGCGCCGACATACGCCCGCGGGTAGACTGATCGGGAGATGACCCAGGAGGATCGCCCCACCAGGCAGAGGAGTTCGCAGACCTTCCGTTGGGTGGTCGTGGGCGCTTCGGCGGTCTTGGTGGTCTTCTGGCTCGTGGACGGACAACTCCTGTTGGCTTCCATGGGCGGCGTTCTTCTCGGGGATGCTCGTGGAGGCCACGAGGCTCGACGAGCGCTCGGCGGCGGCCAAGAGGCTAAGCCAGGTCCTGGTGGTCGTTTTCGCGGCGCTGTCCCTGTTCTACCTCTACACAGAGCTCGCCTCTTAACTGTACCCGGTAACCCAGTCGATGCGGTCCGGTCTCCCGTCAAAGAAGGTCCGCCTATAGGTCGCAGAGACATAATGGCGGGGCTTGTAAGGGCCTACTGCTCCGCTAGCCTGCC
>JADDPY010000104.1:834-1324 GCA_016781635.1 Rubrobacter sp. | reverse complement strand
CGCGCGGGGCCTGCGTAAGGCGGGCGCGGAAATACGCCAGCCCAGCGGGATCGATCCAGGTGTAGAAGCGTTCGAACGCGGCCAGACGCTCTGCCATCAGATCCGGCGCGAATAGCTCGGTCAGCGAGGAGGCCACCGCCTCGACCCACGGACGGGTGCGGGCGAATGTGACGTAGGCATCGACGGCGAACCGCACCCCGGGCACGACGTGCCGCCCGTCCCACATCTCGTCTCGCGTCAGTCCCGCAGCCTCGCCCAGGCGGAGCCACGCCTCGATGCCCCCCTCCCCATCCGCCGTTCCGTCATGGTCGTGGATGCGCCGGATCCAGCGTCGGCGTACCTCACGGTCGGGGCAGTTGGCGAGGATAGCGGCGTCCTTACGCGGGATGTTCTCCTGGTAGTAGAAGCGGTTGGCCACCCAGCCCTGGATCTGCCGGCGGCTCAGGCCTCCCTCGTTCATCATCGCGTGGAACGGATGCCGGCTGTGGTA
>JADDPY010000104.1:0-807 GCA_016781635.1 Rubrobacter sp. | reverse complement strand
GATGAAGCTCTCGGTGTCGGATACCACCAACTTCAGATCTCCAGTTCTAGGCCATCCGCGGCCACTTCCAAGCCATGCTCCTCGACGATGCGCCGCTCGGGCGCGTCCTCGAGCAGGATAGGGTTGGTATTGTTGATATGGATGTAGATTTTGCGCTCGATAGGGAGCGAAGCCAGCTGCTTCAGGCTGCCATCGGCACCGCTGATCGGTAGGTGTCCCATGTCGCGCGACGTCTTACCGGCGATGCCGAGACGGATCATTTCGTCGTCTTGCCAGCAGGTCCCGTCAAAGAGCAGGCATGTACAGTCTTCAAGCTGAGCATGCACCGATGCCGTTAACTCTTGTGCGCCCGGTAGGTACACCAGAGACCGGCCGGTGTGCCCGTCGGTGATTCGGTACCCCACCACGCTCTCTTCCCGTTCCCCGGTCCCGAAACGCGCCCGCTTATTCGTGGGAACGTGAAAGGCCTGGTAGGACAAACCATCCGCAAGCGATACGTCTGTCCCTGTAGGGACCGTCCGCCACTTGACGTGAGTGTAGGCTCCGAGCGTCTGGAGCAGCGATGTACCTCTGCTGAGAATCTCGTGAACTGCCGCGGTGGCATGTACCTCAAGATCACCAGCCTCCCGCAGCAACAGCAGACCGAGGGTGTGATCTAGCTCGGCGTCGGTGAGCAGCACGGTCTGCACCGGAGAATCCCTGACCCCGTGTGGGTGCAGGGCCGGGAAGGACTCGATCTGAGCACGAATATCGGGCGAAGCGTTGAGCAGAAACCATTGCCGATAGTCGGCGCTTACCGCGATCGAC
>JADDPY010000629.1 GCA_016781635.1 Rubrobacter sp. | reverse complement strand
AGCATCGCGCGGCCCGTCCCCGGGTTTTTCAACAGGCTGCACCGAATCATGCGGCGTTTCTTGTCTCCCTCATGCAACACCTCCTCCTGCCCTGATTCTACGTGCTGTCCTAAAGCTGCCACCCCGTATTTCTGGCAACGCTTACCATGACCTCCTTGGCGCTGCCCTCAATCGACACAGCCCGGAAGCCCAGCGTGGGGGTGTGGTGTGATCCGGGAAGGGGAGGTTCCCCGCGCCCGGTACGAGGGCTTTACGGGGACCTGTGGGAGCTTCTGTAGGGAAAGGGAGGAGGTCTAGTTCACCTCGACCCTGATCTCCTCCGCGCTGCCCTCCAAGATCACCGTCTTGAAGCGCAGCACGGTAGCACGAGAGGGATCAGTAGTGGACCTAGTAGAGGTCGATGTGGTCCATACCGAGGCGCCGGAGGCTCGCCTTGCAGCCAGAGATGACGTACTTGCGCGAGAGCCCGACGTCGTTCGGCCCTTCCCCCATCGGGAAGCGGACTTTCGTGGCGAGCACATAGTCGTCGCGGGGTACGCCCTTGAGGGCCCTGCCGGTGATCTTCTCCGAAACGCCGTTCTCGTAGACGTCGGCGGTGTCTACGAAGTTACCGCCCGCCTCCAGGTACCGCGCGATAATCCCGCGCGAGCTCTCCTCGTCGAGCTCCGCCCGAACGGCATACACCCGAGATACAGATCGGAGACCATCAACCCCGTCCGTCCCAACCTTCGGTACTCCAAGGTCCCCTCCGCATGTAACGTGCCAGGCTGAAACCACTCTGGCACCGGTGCGGCGTCCACGGAGCCAGGACGTCGTTGGTCGGAAGAGCATGATGCAAGGAGGTTTTTGCACCGTGCGAGACGATGGGCGTGGCATCCCGTGAGTAGGAGCTACGCATGCTTGCGAAAAAGGGGTAGCGTAGTCCCGCCATGTGGGGGCACAATGCTTGCGGGTCGGATTGGAGGGTTCAGGTCCCGGTGGAGACGAGAGGAAGGGGGAATCTTTGACAGCAGTTACTTCCGGCGATGGGGGCACGGGCAGTCCGCCCGGCGGGGAGCTCCTCGTGGAGGCGCGCGGCCTCACGAAGCGCTACGGCAGGCGTATTACCGCCGTGGACGGCCTCGACCTGAGCGTGAGGCGCGGCGAGGTCTACGGCTTTCTCGGGCCGAACGGCGCAGGCAAGACGACGACCCTGCGGATGCTGCTCGGGCTGATCCGTCCAAGCTCTGGCACGGCCCGCGTCCTCGGCAAAAAGCCCGGCGACCCGGAGGGTCTCGCCCGCGTGGGGGCGCTGGTCGAGTCCCCCGCCTTCTACCCCTACCTCTCCGGCAAGGACAACCTGCGCGTGATGGCCCGCTACTCCGGCGTCCCGTACTGGCGCGTGGATGAGGCCCTGATAACAGTCGAGCTTGGGGGCCGGGCGAAGGACAAGTTCAGAAAGTACTCCCTCGGCATGAAGCAGCGCCTCGGGGTGGCCGCAGCCCTCCTGAAGGACCCGGACCTCCTGATCCTCGACGAGCCGACGAACGGCCTCGACCCCAAGGGGATGGCGGATATCCGAGCCCTGATCCGCAAACTCGGGCAGGGGAACCGTACGGTGCTGCTTTCCAGCCATCTCCTGGCTGGGTGAGGTCGAGCAGATCTGCGACCGGGTAGGGGTGGTAAGGAAGGGCAAGCTCGTCGCAGAAGGGACGGTCTCCGAGATCCGCGGGCGCGAGGGCTTGCTCGTGCGGGCGAACCCGCTGGAGGAAGCCTCGTACATCGCGGCCCGGCTAGCGGGTGTGGAGGAGGCGACGGTCGTGGATGGGGCTCTCCGGCTCATAGTGGACCCCGGGCGGGCCGCCGAGATCAACGGCAAGCTGGTGAGCGCGGGGATAAGCGTGAGCGAGCTGCGCCCGTCGGAGCAGTCGCTCGAAGAGGTATTCCTGGAGCTGACCGGAAGGGAGACGGTCTAGCATGGGAGCAAGCTTCTCGGCGGAATTGTTAAAGCTCCGCAAGCGCCCGGCCGTCTGGATACTGACCTTAATCTGGATCGCGCTC
This sequence comes from Rubrobacter sp., assembly GCA_016781635.1. Taxonomy (GTDB): domain Bacteria; phylum Actinomycetota; class Rubrobacteria; order Rubrobacterales; family Rubrobacteraceae; genus Rubrobacter_F. The sequence continues at coordinate 20,112 of JADDPY010000629.1, read as the reverse complement.
GTGATACTTCTCGGCTACGTGCTAGTCTACGCGACCTTTGCGACCGTCCCCGAAGATGCCGCGCCTCCTGGCCTGGATTCGGAGGCGTTCCTCCGCATTCTGTACCCGGACAACGTACTCTCCAACGTGCTCGCGGGCTTCTCCAGCACGGGTGGCGGCCCTATAGCCCTTATCCTCGGGGCCCTGGCAATGGGGAGTGAGTACAGTTGGGGTACCTTTAAATCGTTACTTACGCAGCGTCCTGGCAGGTCCACGGTATTTCTGGGCAAGGTCCTCGCGCTCTGTCTGATACTCGTCGGGTTCGTCCTCCTGGCTTTCGCCGCCGGCGCTGCCGCCAGCTACGTGATTGCCCGGCTAGAGGGCGTGCCCGTCCGGTGGCCGTCCGTGAGCGAGACGCTCCGCGCGTTCGCCGTCGGGTTCTTGATCTCGGCGCTGTGGACGATGCTCGGGGCCTTTCTTGCCACTCTTTTTCGGGGTACGCCACTCGCGATCGGCCTCGGAATGGTGTACGCCTTGCTGCTGGAAGGCGTCGCAGGCACCATTCTGGCTTCCAACGAGGACTACGACGCCTTTCGCAAGTTTCTGATCGCCGAGAACGCCAACGCCCTCATCAACTCTTTTGAATCTATCGCCCCGGAAGGTTTCGGAACGCCCGAAGCGATCGTGGAGCCGGCGCGTGCTGTTGTGGTGCTCTCCGCCTACACCCTCGTCTTCGTCGGGCTTGCCGTGTTACTGCTATGGAGACGGGACGTCACGTAGACGAAGATCACAGATCGAGCCGAACGGTCCTCCTTCGGAGATGCATTACCGGGGGCGCCCGCCACCGGTGCCCAACGCCCATCGGACCTTTCCGGCGGGGATCTTTCTACGACGGCTTCCGGATGCGCGATGCGGCCAGGCCGCGAGCACGCGAACCTGCCCGAGAGGGCTTACGAGCCTGGGTTGCCAGCGAAGACGTTCAAGACCACGACGCCGGCCAATATCAGGACGATACCGGCAAGGTGGGCAGGCCCCAGTGTCTCCCGCCAGATCAGCACCCCGAGGAGCACGGAGCCAACGGTGCCGAGCCCCGACCAGATGGCGTAGGCGATCCCGAGCGGGAGCTGCTTGAGGCTCAACGAGAGGAAGTAGAACGCCGCGCAGTACCCGACAACCGCTAACATCGACGGCCCCAGCCGGGCGAAGCCCTCGGAGGCCTTGAGGCCGGCGGTTCCGATCACCTCTGCCGTGATGGCGAGCACGAGCAACAGCAACGCGGTGGGGTTCATCCTGAAGACCTCCGTGGCGACAACGGCGAAAAGAAGACCTCTAATGTATCGGGGTTTCTCGACGTCCGACCGCGCCGCTCGGCGGCCCTACTCGCTCCTGCGCTCGCGGTAGCGGTTGGTGATCGGCATGCGGCGGTCGCGGCCGAAGGAGCGAGAGGTGACCTTTATGCCGGTCGGGGCCTGGCGGCGCTTGTATTCGGCGGCGTCCACGAGCTTTACGACGCGCCGGACGTCCTCCTCGTCGAAGCCGCTCGCCACGATCTCGCCTATCCCCTTGTCCTCCTCGATGTAGGCCTGGAGGATCGGGTCGAGGACCTCGTACGGCGGCAGAGAGTCGACGTCGCGCTGGTCTTCACGGAGCTCGGCGGAGGGCTCCTTCTGAAGGACGGACTCGGGGATGACCTCGCGGCCCTCTACCTCGTTTATGTGGCGGCACACGCGGTAGACGAGGGTTTTGGGGACGTCCCGGATCACGGCGAACCCCCCGGCCATGTCCCCGTAAAGGGTGGAGTAGCCGACGCTCATCTCGCTCTTGTTGCCGGTCGAGAGGACGATCCAACCGAACTTGTTGGAGAGCGCCATCAGGATGTTCCCCCGGATGCGCGACTGAAGGTTCTCCTCCGTGACGTCCTCGGGCAAGCCTTTGAATGCCTCCTCCAGCATCCCCCGGTAGGCGTCGAAAGCCGGCCTGATGGGGACGACCTGGGTGTCGACGCCGAGGTTTTTCGCGAGCGCTTCGGCGTCGGTGTTGCTCAGATCGGAGGTGTAACGGCTCGGCATGAGGACGCCGGTGACGTTGCGCGGGCCCAGGGCTTTGGCCGCGACGTAAGCCGCGAGCGAGGAGTCGATGCCGCCGGAGAGGCCAAGCACCGCCCTCGAGAAGCCGTTCTTGCGGAAATAGTCCCCGAGGCCCAGGACCAGGGCCTGAAGCGCCTCCCCCTCCTCCGAAAGCGTAGGCTCCACCCGCAGTCCGCCGAGGTGTTCGAGATCGGGCACAACGCTCGCGCCCTCCTCGCGCCCCGGCACCTCGACGACGACCGTAGCCCGGTCAGGGTTCTCCTTGCGGGGCCTCGGGTCATGCAGGCGGTGGAAGAGCGCATCTTCGGGGTGTAGGTCGACGAGGAGCAGATCCTCCTCGAACTGCTTTGCGCGGGCGATCACGTTGCCGCCCGGATCGAACACGGCCGAGCGCCCGTCGAAGACGAGCTCGTCCTGGCCGCCGACGAGGTTGCAGAAGACGACGTAGCAGCCGTAGTCCGAGGCCCGGACGCTGAGCATCCTCTCGCGGGAGTCGCCCTTCAGGCGGTGGTACGGGGAGGCGGAGATGTTCAGGAGAACGGTCGCCCCGCCCAGAGCCTGCTCGCGCGCCGGGCCTCCCGGGTACCAGATGTCCTCGCAGACGTTCACGCCAACGAGAGACCCGTTCAGCCCAACCACCGGGGCGCCCTCGCCCTCGCGGAAGTAGCGATTCTCGTCGAAGACGCCATAGTTCGGCAGGTAGCGCTTGTGGTAGCGGTGCAGGATCTCCCCGCCCGAGATTACGGCGCATGCGTTGTACAGGTCGCCGTTCAGGTCCACGAACCCGACCGCCGCCGCGACCCCTTCGGGGACCTTCCCCGCAAACTCGGACAAAGCTTCCAGGTTCTCCTCGATAAACCTGGGGCGGAGGAGCAGGTCCTCCGGCGGATAACCGGTCATGGTGAGCTCCGGGAAGGCGACGAGGTCCGCCCCGCTCTCGACCGCCCGCTCCAGGGCGCCCACGGCTCGCTCCACGTTCCCCCACACATCGCCCACCACGGTGTTCATCTGGGCCAGCGCTATCCTCATGGATCAATGATAACCCCACCGGCCGCCGAAGGCATCATCCACCCAAGCTACCGGGACACGCGACAGCCTGGGGTAGAATGCACGCCATGGTAGGGAGGGAGCAAGAGGAAGCAGCCGGAGGCCTGAGAAGGGGCGTAGCACCCCTGCGGGGGGCCGCGCTCGCGGCCGGCCTGCTGGAAGAGGCCTGGTCCTTTCCCGAACCCCCATCCCTACGCGCCACAGTAACGCGAGAGCTTGCCCGAAGCTTGCGAGCGGAGCTCGAGGCGCTCGCCGAGACGGTCGACGGCCCCTCCGCCGTGGACGTTGAACTAGAGGGGGCGTTGCGGGCGGCGGACGTGGCAAACCTCGCCGCCGCCTCCCTCGGCGAGCTACCGGAGGAGAACGCGCGGGCGGCGGTCGCGGCTACGCACCTCGCCGCCGGGGCCGCAAGAGCCCTGCGCGCCCTTATCGGAGAAGCCGGGCCAGGAGGGGAGCGCGCGGAATACGTGCTCAAGGACGCCCGTGGAGCAGCGTGGCGAGCCGGGCTCGCCGCCCGGCAGGCGGACGAGTTTCTGGAAGGGACGGGCTAGAAGGTCTCCCCGGCCCCCTCGCCGGCCAGGGCCTTCCGGGCCGCCCGAACGATGCGCATGAGGTAGCCATCCTCGCCGGGGACGAAATCTTCTATCCTCGCCCTCGACTCCCGAACCTCCCCGTCGGCCCACTCCTGCACGGGCACCGGCTCGCCCCCGCCCAGCCCCTCGACGTCGCCGAGCCGGAGGCGCGCCACGGAGGCGACCTCCTCCCTCTGTAGCCGCAGGTCCGAAGGTTCGAGCCGTCTGACGAGCAAGAACACGTCTTGGAACTCGCGATCCATCCCGGCTGGTATCTCTAATTCGTTCTGGCGAGTCCCGAGCGCCACGACGTCACCACTCTCTACGGAGAGCCCCAGCTCCTCTTCCACCTCCCGCAGCCCGTCGAGCCCGCTCTCCCCCGCCATGAGGTGCCCGGCTGCGGTTACGTCGAGCTTGTCCGGCCAGGTCTCCTTGACCGAGGCACGCCGCTGGACGAAGAGAAACGGACCATCCATGTCGTCGCCGGGGTCGACGATCCAGAGGTGAAAACAGCGGTGCCACAGCCCCACCCGGTGCGCTTCGCTCTTCCAAACGACCCGCCCCGTCTTCTCACCGCGCTCGTCCAGAACGTCGATCTTCTCGTCCATAAAGCTAGGTTAGCAGGAGAGCCGCACGGGGGGCCTGCAAAGGTGCGCCACGACCCAAAAGCTGGCAAGCTGACCGGCCGGGAAGCCGACGGCTACAAACCGAAGGGAGGCCACCTTGACCACCGTGGTGATAGCGAGCTACCTGGAAGAGCAGCACGTGGAGCGTATCCGGGGCGTCGGAGAGGAGCTGCGCGTGCTTTATCGGGAGGACCTCGTGCCACCCCCGCGCTGGCCGGGCGACCATGTGGGTCCGCCGGGCTGGCGGCGTACGGAGGAGGGCGAACGGGAGTTTCTAGCCATGCTCGGCGAGGCTGAGGTCCTCTACGACTTCCCGCACGGGCTTGTAACGGAGCTGTTGCAGGCTGCTCCTAAACTCAGGTGGGTGCAGGGGAGCATGGCCGGAGCCGGCGAGGTCGCCGAAGCGGCGGGCCTCTTGGGGTCGGACGTGACGGTAACAACGGCGAGCGGGGTGTACTCGGGGCCGCTCGCCGAGTTCGTGATGATGGCGATTCTCCAGCACGTCAAGGACCTGGACCGGCTTCGACGGGACAAGGCCGAGAAGCGGTGGCGCGAGTCGCACACGGAGACGCTCTACGGCAAGACGCTGTGCATCGTCGGGATGGGGAACATCGGGCGCGCCATCGCCGAGAGGGCTCGCCCGTTCGGGGTCAGGATCGTCGGGGTCAAGCGGACCGTGCGGGACGGTGACGAGGCGTGGGACTACGCCGACGAGCTCCACGAGACGGGCAACCTCCAAAGGGCGCTCTCCGGTGCGGAATACGTCGCGGTTACGCTCCCGAACACCCCGCAAACGGAACGCCTCATCGACCGGAGGGCGATAGGAGCGATAAAGGAGGGCGCCTACTTCGCCAACGTTGGACGGGGCAGGGTGGTCGACGAGGGGGCGCTCGCGGAGGCTTTGCGGGACGGTCAACTCTCGGGGGCGGCGCTCGACGTCTTCGAGGAGGAGCCGCTACCGGAGGAGAGCCCGTTCTGGGGGCTGCCGAACGTGATCGTCAGCCCCCACTCCACGGACAACGTGCCTGGATTGACCAACGAGCTTCAGGCCGACCTCTTCTGCGAGAATCTCCGGCGCTACCTCGCGGGGGGGCCGCTCCTGAACGTGCTGGACAAGGAGATGCGCTACTGAGAGGGGGATGCGGACGAGGCCGTGGTATATTCGGGCACTGCTATCGTAGACCTCGCAACACATCGGGAACTCGCACGCGGCCGTCCAAACGCGGTTCTGCGCGCAGGTTCGGGAGGATATTCTGGACGGTTTAATCTTCGACGGCCCCCCGGTCGTCTTCACGCTCTCCCGCCGCGTCGAACGGTTCCTCCGTGGCGGCGGAGTTTCGCTCCACGAAGGTGGAGCAACGGGAGCGGGTAAGCTCGTGGATGGGGCCACTCCCGATATCCGGCCAGCCCGGGAGGCGCCCACCAGGCCATTATCGTTGGGGGGGGTCTTTTGGAAAGCATAATATTCTCCGGGCTCGGCATACTCGGCGCGCTGCTCCTGGTGGCGCTCAACGGGGTGTTCGTGGCGGCGGAGTTCGCGTTCGTCAAGATAAGGAGCGCGCAGGTCGAGAAGATGGTCGAGGAGGGGCGCGCCTCGGCCCGTATCGTCCAGGGCGCCACGCAGAAGCTCGACCGCTACCTCGCCGTCAGCCAGCTCGGCATCACGATCTCCTCGCTGGGCCTCGGCGCCCTGGGCGAGCCCGCGATCGCGAGGCTCCTGGAACCCGTCCTCGCGGCGTTGGGATTCTCCGAGAGCTTGATACACGCGGTCGCCTTCGCAGCGGGCTTCGGGATCATCACCTTCCTGCACGTGGTCTTCGGGGAGCTCGCGCCGAAGAGCTTCGCGATCCAGAAACCCGAGGGGACCTCGCTGTTTATAGCGCCGTTTATGAGAATCTTCTACTATCTGCTCTTGCCGGGGGTCGTCGTTTTCAACGGCACCGCAAACGCCGTCGTCCAGCTCTTCGGGGTGCCGCCGGCCGCCGAGGGCGCGGACACGTACTCCGAGCAGGAGATCCGCACGCTCATCGCACAGAGCACCCGACAGGGCATCCTGCAAAAGGACGAGGAGTCCAGGCTTTCGGGGGTCTTCAACCTGGAGGACACCGCGGTGCGCGAAATCATGGTCCCCCGTCCGGACGTTGTCATGGTACCGGCGGATCTGGGCTTGAAGGATCTCATCACGGTCACCGCCGCCGGGCACTACACTCGTTACCCGGTCCACGAGGGGGAGGCGCACGACCGGATCGTGGGCTCGGTCCACGTCAAGGACATCCTGCGCGCGGTCGAGTCACACGGGGGCGTCGGGGCCGACCTCGAGGCGCGTGACCTGATGCGAGACGTCCTCCTGGTGCCCGAGAACCGCTCCATCGAGAACGTCCTGGAAGACTTTCAGAGGCAGAAGATCCAGGTGGCGGTCGTCATAGATGAGTGGGGCTCGTTCGAGGGTCTCGTCACCATCGAGGATATCCTGGAGGAGATCGTCGGCGAGATCCGCGACGAGTTCGACGACGCGGAGCCCGCGGTCCAGCCCCTCCCCGACGGCTCCTACGCCGTCGACGGCCGCCTCCCGATAAGCGTCGTCAACGAGGCGCTGCAAACGGGGTTCGAGAGCGAGGACTTCGACACCATGGGCGGCCTCGTCCTCGGCGCCCTCGGCCGCGTCCCGGAGGTCGGCGACGAGATCTCCCTGGACGACCATATGCTCCGCGTCGAAGAGATCGACGGCCCTCGCGTGGCCCAGGTCACGGTGCAGGCGAAGGAGAGAAACGGCAATGACGGCACCGGGGAGTAGCGAGCCGCCGGGGGGTAGTAGCGGCGGGGAGGGTCCTGGCTCACGCTCGCCCGTAGCGCGTCTATTCGAGGAGGCGCTGTGGGGCAGCCGCCTCCTCGTCCTCGTGGCGGTGGTCTTCGGCCTCCTGCTCGCCCTCGGCGCCTTTTACCTCGCCACGGTCGACGTGTTCTACTTTCTCGGGTACCTTCGCGAGTACGCCGACCTGTCCCTCGGGTCCAACGCCCGAGAAGAGTTGAGAGCGGGTGCCATCACCGCCATAGTCAAGGCGGTAGACGGGTACCTGATAGCCTCCATCCTCATAATCTTCGCCCTGGGGCTCTACGAGCTCTTCGTAAGCAAACTCGACGCGGCGGAGAGATCCGAGATCATCCCTCGTTTGCTCCTCATAAGGAACCTCGACGAGTTGAAGGAGCGCATAGCGAGCCTGGTCCTGCTGGTCCTCGTCATCGAGTTCTTCCAGCGCGCCCTTCAACTCGAGTACGAGAGACCGCTAGACCTCCTGTACTTCGCGACCGGCGTCCTGCTCGTCAGCGCCGCGCTGTACCTCGGCACCAGAAAGCCCTCCAAGAGCAAGGAGCCGGAGGGACCGTAAATCTGAGTTCGCTTTCTACGCGAACGAGACGTAGATCGCGACTACCACCGCCGTCAGCACGATGCTTAGTACAAGTACTTCTCTCAAACCTTTTTCACCTCCTCGTACGTAAATACAGCGCCCCATCGTTTTCCCCACACCCACGGCAGAAACAATGCATCCTCAACGCACCGGGTTCCGGCCCTGGGAGCCCTCCTGCAGGGCGTGCAGCCGCCCGTAGAGCCCACCCGAGGCGACGAGCTCGTCGTGGGTTCCCTGCTCGGCCACGCGGCCCTCTTCGAGGACCAGAATCTTGTCTACGTCCCTGACCAGCCTGAGCTCGTGGGCGATGACGAAGGTCGTGCGCCCCTCCGTCAGCTCGCGCCAGTGGGCCTCGACGGCCTCGGCGGCCTCGGCGTCGAGGCCGGACTGGGGCTCGTCGAGGATGAGGATCGGGGTGTCGCGAAGCATGGCACGGGCGATGGAGATGCGCTGGCGCTGCCCCCCGGAGAGGCTCTCGCCCCGCTCCGAGAGCACGGTCTCGTAGCCCTCGGGCATCTCCCGGATAAACCCATCCGCCCCGGCGAGACGGGCGGCCTCCTCGATCTCCTCCATCGGCGCCCCCGGCTTGCCGTAGGAGATGTTCTCCGCGACCGATGCCCTGAACAGCATCGGCTCCTGCGGGACGAACGTCACCTGATCCCTCAGGGACTTCATCGTATAGCGCTTTATGTCCTCGCCGTCCACGAGGATCCTACCGCTCTGCGGCTCGTACAGCCGCGCCACAAGGCCCGTCACGGTGGTCTTACCGGCCCCGCTGACCCCCACGAGCGCGACGCGCTGCCCGGCCTCGGCCTCGAACGTCACGCCCCGCAAGACCTCTCCGGCCTCCTCTTCGTAAGAGAAACGGACGTCCTCGAAGGCCACCCGGCCCTCGAGCACGGGAGCGGGACGGGCGTCGGGCGCGTCCTTCACGGTCGGCTCGGCGGAAAGAAGCTCGATGATCCGCTCGCCGGAGACGAGGGACTTGCCGATCTGGTTGACCTGCCGGCTCAGCGCCCAGAGCGGCGAGAGGAAGAGACCGAGGTAGGCGACAAAGACCGTCAGGTCCCCGGGACGTAGCGCACCGGAGAGAACCTGGCGGGCCCCGAAGTACACGACGAGGGCGGTGCCCAGGCCACCGACAAGGCCCAGAAGGATGCTGAACTTGGCTTCTATAAGGGAAGAGCCCACGCTTGCCGTGAGGGACTCGCGGCTCTCCTTGCGAAAGCGGGCAAGCTCGTCGCGCTCTCGGCCGAAGATCTTGACGGCCCGGATGCCGGTTATGGCCTCCTGGATCACGGATGCTATGGCGCCTTCCTTCGCCCTCACGACCCGCATCCTTTCTATGAGCGCCTTTCTGTAACGCTGCACGGAGAGGAACAAGAACGGCACGGTGAGGAGGGCGAGGAGGGTAAGCTGCCAGTTCAGCCACACCATCACGACGAGCATCCCGATAAGGATGAGAAAGCTCGACCCCACCTCGACCACCGAGTCCACGAGGAGGCTGCGAACCTCCTTCACGTCGCTGGTAACGCGCGTGATCGTATCGCCCGTCCTCTTTTTGCCGTGATAATCGAGACCCAGAGCATGAACCTTGCGGTACAGGGCGTCGCGCATATCGAAGACGGTCTCCTGGCCGAGCTTGCTGAGTAGGTAGCGCCGGAAGGCCGCCACGCCCCGGCTCGCCATCGAAATAACCACGAGCAGCACCACGATGCCGACCAGGAGCGTCTCCTTGCCGAACGCGAGAAACGGCAGCTTGTAGTCCAGGATCACATAGTTGAGGATGAGGGCGAGAGGCCAGGGCTGGGCGAGGCTGGTAACCGTCTCGAGTAGCAGCAGCCCGAGTGCCAAAAGAAGGCCCTTCTTGCGGGGCGCCAGAAACGGGACGAAATGGGAGAGAGCCGCCCTGGTGCGCCTCAACCCCTGAACCGTTTTACCGTATCTTTCTGCCACGACAGTTAGGATACCGCACGGTCAGGGGGTAGAATGTATGGGCTATACCTTTTGCTAGGTTGTGATGTGTACGGCTAGGGGCTGGGGGAGTGTTTCGTGACCCGGAGGGTCGTAGCGGCGGTCGAGGATCTCCTGTTCAAGAGCAAGATCATGGAGACCGCGAACTCCATAGGTGTCGAGGCATCCTTCCCACGCTCGCCGAAGAAGTTCCTCGCGGTCGCGGCCGAGAGTCCTCCCGATCTCCTCGTCCTCGATCTCAACTCCTCGCGCTTTGAACCTTTGAAGCTGCTCGGGGAGCTGAAGTCCGACGAGGCCACGCGCGGCGTCCCCGTGGTCGGGTACCTCTCGCACGTTCAGAAGGACCTCGCCGTAGCCGCCAGGGAGATGGGCTGCGACCGCGTCGTCGCCCGGAGCGCCTTCACGAAAGACCTGCCGAAAATCCTCGCGGGAGGGGCCTCCGACGCCGGGAGGACCGGCGGGGCCGAGTTCGGAGCAGAAGGGGAGGTCGGTGACGGAGCCTAGGGCCTGGAAGCGCCTCCGCTCCGAGAAGCTCGTGGAGACGCCGTACTTCATACTTCGTTCAGACGGGTTCAGGCTGCCGGATGGCGCCGTGAAGGACCCCTATTACATCCTGGATCGGCCCGACGCCGCGATAATCTTCCCCGTGACGGAGAGCGGCGAGGTGGTCCTGGTTCGACAGTACCGCCCCGCCGTGGGCCTCGTGGAGCTGGGCCTCCCGGCGGGGCTCGTCGACGAGGGCGAGGACCCGCTCGACGCGGCCAAGCGCGAGCTCCGCGAGGAGACCGGGTACGTGGGTAGCGAGTGGGAACCTTTAGGCTCCCTAGCCTCCTCCCCGAGCCTCAAGGACAACTGGGCGTACCTGTACCTCGCGCGCGGCGTCGAGCTGCGCGCCGAGACCGAGCTCGACGAGTACGAGAGGGTCGAAGTAGAGACTGTGCCTCTCGGCGAGATCCGCCCGAAGATAGCGGCCGGGGAGATCGTGAGCTCCAGCGGGGTCGCCGCGGCTCTCCTCGCCCTCGACAAGCTGCGCACGTAGAAAGGCGCGCTTTGACGCCCCCCGAGACGAAGGCCTCGACAACCGGCGACGGGAAATACGCCGTACGGGCCGCGAGCGCGGCAGGTCGCGCATGGTAAACAACATGCCGGATTCCCCCTCCTCGGAGGCCTCCCGGATCTGCCTGGTCTGTGAAGACGAGGTTCCCGACGAGCACTTCGTCGTGGGGCATCTCCTCACCCCCTTGACCCTCGCGGTCTGCTACGAGTGCTTCTCGTGGCGGGATACCTGGGACGAGCTAGCAGACGAATACTTCTTCGACCACGTGGAACGCTGGCAGGGCATCCGGAAGGCTGAGTTCGGCGACGAGTGCCGGCCGGGCTTGTAAAGCACGGGGTCCACACGCGGGTGTAGCGGAGGTATTCTGACCGCGTACATCGTCCGCGGGGCTCTGCGGAAGCATCGGGCTCCCCCAGGCCGGGTTCGGTAGGAGCTGTTCAATCACCGGGATGCCTTGGGTGCGCCCCGGAGTTTGAAGGATCACCGTTACGGAGAGGGGTAGGCCATCAGCACGGCGACGATCGACGATCGAATAAAGGGCGTGGCGGGAGAGGTGGTCGCATGGCGTCGCCACCTGCACCGGTACCCGGAGCTCGGCTTCCGCGAGGAGGAGACCTAGCGGTTCGTCTGGGACAAGCTGCGGTCTTTTGGGGGCTTCGAGCTCTCCCGCCCCACCCCAACGAGCGTGATAGCGCGCCTCGTCGGGGGGCTCGGGGGCTCGGGGAGGGTGATCGCGCTCAGGGCCGACATGGACGCGCTCCCTATCCAGGAGGAGAACGACCACGAGTACGCCTCGCTCAGGGAGGGCGTGATGCACGCCTGCGGCCACGACGGGCACACCGCGTATCTTCTGGGGGCGGCGAAGGTCCTCGCCGGGATGAGGGGGGACCTCCGCGGGGAGATCCTCTTCGTGTTCCAGCCCGACGAGGAGGGCGGAGGCGGGGCCAGAGCTATCGTCGAGACGGGGGTCCTGGAGGGGGTGGACGCGATGGTCGGGACCCACCTCGCCCCAAGGCTCCCGGTCGGCGAGGTCGGCCTCACCTACGGGCCGTCGTCGGCCTCCGTGGACAACTTCAAGATCGTCGTCGAGGGCGTGGGCGGGCACGCCGCGAAGCCCCACCAGGCCGTGGACCCCGTGGCGGTGGCCGCACAGGTCGTAACCAACCTCCAGCACCTGATCTCACGCGAAACAGACCCCCTGGACGGCGTGGTCGTCTCGGTAACAAAGATCCACGGCGGCACGACCACCAACGTGATACCGCCCCGGGTGGAGATGGAGGGGACTGCCCGATCCCTCAGCGAAGGGGCGCGCGCGGGGCTCCCCGAGAAGATGGGCCGCATCGCGCGCGGGATCGCCGTCACCCACGGGGCCTCTTGCGCCTTTGAATACCACCACGGCCCGGGGCCCGTGATCAACGACGAGGCGACCACCGCGGTCGTCGAGAGCTCGCTAAAGCAAGCCCTCGGGGCGGAGGCCGTGACACGCATCTCCCCCTCCATGGGCGGGGAGGACTTCTCCTCCTACAGAAAGGCCGCCCCCGGCACCTTCGTGAACGTGGGCGCGGGGAACGAGGAGAAGGGAATCATCTACCCGAACCACCCCCCCGCTTCAACATCGACGAGGACGCCCTGCCCGTCGGGGTAAAGGTGTTCGTATGTTCCGCCCTCGGGCTCCTCGCGTGGGAGGGCGCCACCGGCGACGAGGGGGCGTAGCAGCGCCGGTCGAAGCGCCGTTCCCGGCGAGCTTACGCCCGGCCGGTCAGAGGCGCTCGCCGATGATGTTCAGGACCATACCCGGCGCCTGGACCTGGGGGGCGTGGCCGACGCCCGGAAGGACGATCAGCTCGGAGCCGGGGATCGCCTCGTGCAGGGCAGCCCCGTGGTCCGGGGGGATGAGGCGGTCTAACTCGCCCCAGACGATGGTCGTGGGCACGTTTACGCGGCCCAGATCGCTACGAACGTCGGTCCCTTCGTCGTTCCGCACGTACGCGAGGCGCGCGGGGTCGCGGGCCTCGCGCACGAGGTCGTTCAGCAGAAAGCGGGGGGTCGGAGTCTCCGGGCCGAAGACGCTGTGTACGAGCTCTCGCGCCGTCTCGCGCGTCTGCGGTTCCAGAATCGGTGGGATCTGTTCCAGAAGCCCCGCGCTGTTCAGGAGGAAGAGGCGCGTCACGCGGCCGGGGCGGGAAACCGCGTAGCGGATCGCCACCGCCCCGCCCAGAGAGTTGCCGACGAGGACCGCCTTCTCGATACCCAGAAGATCCAAAAACCCGTCGAGGTAGCGGACGAGGATCGAGAAGCTCATCCCCTCCCGCGGGATCGGGGTGCGCCCGAAGCCGGCGAGGTCGGGGGCAAGGACCCGGCGCCCGGCCGCCAACGGCGGCATCACGCGCGCCCACGTCTCCGCCGAGTCGCCGAAGCCATGGATCAGCACGATCGCCTCACCGCGCGGACGGGACAGTGCCTCCTCCTGCGGCGCGGCGTCGAAGTAGCGCACGGGCAGGCCGTCCACCTCGACCGTACGCTCGGACGCCCCCGAGAGGCGCAGCCCGACCCTCGATGCGGCACGCAGCGTCGCCATCGGCCGACGGTAGAATGCCACGCTCCCCGCGATCGCGGGCGCGGCGCTCAGCCCCGCGAGCAGGGCGGTGGAGGCCGTTCCGGCAAGTACGGCGCGTCGGACGGGTCGGGGTAGTCTCGGTCTCATAATTCCTTCGGGTCGTATAGCGTAGCAAGCGGATTATATCCACGCCGGATCGCCGTTCGTCACCCAAGCCGCGCCTATCGGGCCGTCCCTGCGACGCATAGGGGGCTCCAGGGTAGACTCTCGGGCATGGAGAATGGGTTCAACCGGGCGATGGGGCGGGTCAGCGACGCGCCGCTCAGGCAGGGAAACGATCTGGAGCTCCTGCGCAACGGACCCGCGACCTACGAGGACTGGCTCTCCGCCATCGAGGGGGCCAGGGAATGGGTCCACCTCGAGAACTACATCTTCCGCGCGGATGGGATCGGCCAGCGCTTCGCCGACGCTCTGTGCCAGAAGGCCCGCGAGGGCGTCCCGGTGCGCGTCCTCTACGACTGGTTCGGCTCGGCGGACGTGCCGGGCTCTTTCTGGAGGCGGATGCGGGAGGTCGGGGTCGAGGCGAGGGCGGTCAACCCGCCGGCCATCCGGGAGCCCCTGAACTTCCTCAAACGCGACCATCGCAAGCTCCTCGCGGTCGACGGCGCCTACGCCTCGGCGGGCGGAGTGTGCATCGGCGACGAATGGCTCAAGCGCTCCCCCGAGACCAAGCTCCCCTACCGCGACACGGCCGTGAGCGTCACGGGTCCGGCGGTCGCGGACCTCGAAGAGGCCTTCGCGGGGGTCTGGGGCGAGGCGGGAGAGCCCCTGCCCGACGGGGAGCGGCCGGATGCGGAGGATATACCCCGCGCGGGGGAGAAGGACGTTCGGGTGATCATCCAGGAGCCCGGGAAGGCGCGCATCTCGCGGGTCTTGCAGTTTCTCATGGCCGGGGTCGAGGAGCGGATGTGGATCGCCGACGCGTATTTCCTCTCGACCCCGACGCTCACGCAGACGTTGATAGCCGCCGCCCAGGACGGGGTGGACGTGAGGATATTGCTGCCGGCGACAAACGATCTACCCTGGATCGGGCTCCTGAGCAGGACCGGTTACCGCCAGCTTCTGGAGGCGGGGGTGCGCGTCTTCGAGTACGGCGGCCTGATGATGCACGCGAAGACGAGCGTCGCCGACGGCCGCTGGGGCCGGGTGGGCTCGACGAACCTGAACGTCTCGGGCCTGCTGACGAATTGGGAGATAGATCTCCTGGCCGAGGACCGTGCGTTCGGGGCCGAAATGGAGGCGATGTTCGAGGAAGACCTCGAGGATGCCCGGGAGATTTTATTGAGCAAGCCTCGCAGCTTCGCCCCGCGGCGGAGAGAGCGTCCGCTACAAGCCCGCCCCGAACGCCCCATAAGCCGCACGGAGCGGCGCGTCGGGCGCGGGACCCGCAACCGGGGCAGCGCGGCGAGCGCGGTCGCGACGGTCTCCCGGGTCGGCGGCGCCCTGACCGCGAGCGGCTCCCCTCTGAACACCTACGAGCGCGCGATCGGCGCCGCCCTCGCCGCGGGTACTCTAGGCTTCTCGGCGCTGGCAGCCCGCCACCCGCGCGCCGTCGCCTGGCCACTGGCCGCGGCAGGCGGCCTCGCCGGCTCCCTCGGGCTCCTCCAGGTCGCGCAGCGGGAGTGGTCCGAGAGGGTGGCGCGCGGGAAGCCCGGCGGGGACACCGAACCCGGGTCGCGGGCTTGACCCGGCGCGTTACGTACGCTTGAGGTATTCGAGCTCTTCGAGGCCGCTCCCGCCGTCGGCGTAGCCCCTCTTGAAGCTCTCGCGCTCCTTCCAGCGGTTCCAGTAGTAGTCGAGATACTCGAAACGCTCGTCGAGCGGCGTGTTGTTAACGGGAAACTTGGAGAACGCGATGGAAACGGCCAGGGTGATGTCCGCGAAAGTCGGCTCGTCGCCGCCGAGGATCCAATCTCGCCCGTCCGAGAGGTGGCGGTTCACGAGGGCCGCATGAGAGAGCGCCTCCTTGCGGCTGTGCTCGCCCCACGCGGGGTTGTGTGTCAGCTCGAGCTTGAAGCCGAGGCCCGTGTGCATGACGTGAAACATGGTGACGATGCGGTACAGGATATGCACCCAGATGCGATCGTCCCACATTGCGTCCTGCCCCTGCTCAAGCGGCGTCTCGCCCGTGATCCTACGCCCCGGGTAAGCCAGGTCCAGATACCTTACGATCCCCGCCGTCTCGGCGAGGTAGCTCCCGTCCGCAAGCTGCAGGGTCGGCGTCTCGCCCCATGGGTTCATCTTCAGGTGCGGCCACTTGCGCTGGTCGCCGCCCGGGCTCATGTCGTAGACGACTTCCTCCAGCTCGTCCTCTATCCCCTTCTCAAGCGCGAAGAGCCGCAAGCGCTGCGGGTTCGGAAACGCCGAGGGGCTCGTATAAACGCGCAGCTTGTCCGCCATAGCAATACGCTCTTTCATATAGGTCACGAAAGGCAGAGATTAGAAAAAAGGGTTTCCGTGGACGCTTTGGTGCCGTGTCCGGGCGCACACACGGAGGCTACGAACCAGGGTTTGTGTATGATTTCCCCTTGGTTGTTTCAGGCTAGTGGAGGAGATCCGTGTGGGGACAGGTGTGATCTGGGAGACGGACAGGGCCAGGATCGAACGACTCGGCGATTCCGGGGTGGACCCCGAGAGGATGGCCGAGGACGTGAGGGCGGGCCTGCTCTCGCAGCCCAAAGACCTCTCTGCATGGCCCAAGTACTTCTACGACGAGCGCGGCTCCGAACTGTTCGAAGATATAACGGAGCTCCCCGAGTACTACCAGACCCGCACGGAAGCATCCATCCTGGAGGCGAGGAGCCGGGAGATCGTGGAACGCACCCGCTGCCGGGAGCTCGTCGAGCTCGGGAGTGGCTCCGCCTCGAAGACGCGCGTCCTGCTAGACGCGATGGCCTCGGAAGAGGTAGACCCGTTCCGCTACGTGCCGCTCGACGTAAGCGAGAGCGCGCTCGAAGGTAGCGCCTTGAAGCTGCTCGAGGAGTACCCGAGGCTCCGGATCCAGGGTTTCGTCGGCGACTTCGAGGGTCCTCTGGAGAGAGTTTTCTCCGGCGGCGAGGGCGAGGGCGGCGGGAGGCTCGTGATCTTTCTGGGCGGCACCCTCGGCAACTTCACCCCGGAGAAGCGCCGCGAGTTTCTCGGTAAGCTGCGGGCCGGGCTGCGTGAGGGGGACCACCTCCTCGTTGGCATGGATCTCGTGAAAGATCCCTCCGTCCTCGAGGCCGCCTACGACGACGCCAAGGGGGTCACGGCCGAGTTCAACAAGAACCTTCTCCGCGCCCTGAACGAGAAGCTCGGCGCGAGCTTCGACCCCGACCTCTTCGAGCACCGCTCGGTCTTCAACCGCGAGAAGTCCCGCGTCGAGATGTGGCTCCACTCGCAGGTCGCTCAGAAGATGATGGTCCAAGCGCTTGGGATGGAGGTCGCGTTCGAGGCCGGGGAAGGCATGAGAACGGAGATCAGCACGAAGTTCACCCTGGAATCCGCGCGGGCGATGTTCGGCGAGGGGGGCTTCGAGCTCTCGGAGCTCTACACCGACCCCGACGACCTTTTCGGCCTCGCCCTCGGGCGCGCGTAAGCCCCGCGAAAGCGTTTCTTCTCGTACCGTGAGGGGCTGCCGTATGTATAGTGGGGCGGATAAGAAGTCAACCATACGGCGGTGAGCATGAGTACGGACCTACGGTCGATACAGAAGCCCCTCAAGCAGAGGTACCGCGACGAGCCCGGCTCTTCCCGGATAACGCTCCGGGCGAGCGGGAGCGAGACGGACACCCCGATGTCCTGCTCCGTGGACATCGGGCGCGCGGTCTACGAGGCCGAGGCTCACGCGGGGGTCGGCGGCATGGGCTCGGCGGCCTGCTCGGGGGACCTCCTCCTCGGAGCCCTCGCCGCATGCGCCCAGATCACCTGCCAGATGGTAGCGACCGCGATGAACGTCCCCACGAAGAGCATCGAGGCCGTCGCGGAAGGCACCCTGGATCTCGCCGGCACTCTAGGCATCTCCAAGGAATCTCCCGTCGGCTTCGAGACCGTCCGTCTCGTCCTCAAGATAGACGCCCCCGAGGCGACGGCCGAACAACTCGGTTCCCTCCACGAGAAGACCGAGCAATACTGCGTCGTCCTCCAGACCCTCGCTACCCCACCAAAGCTAGAAACAGAGTGGGTTCGAGGAGAATCCGTCTAAAGCGCCTTGATCAGGTAGCGCCCGCGCCAGTCCCCAGGAGTAGCGCGACGGCGACCGGAAGTATGATTCTTGGCAGTCGTCATGCTTCTAGCGTTGAGCGGGATCGTTTTGCCGGCCTACGCTGGTCCTCGTTGAAGGATGAGCCTTCGGCCCGAGAGACCCCCGAAACATCGAAGGAGTTACCCGCCACCATGCCTTCGTTCTCGACGGGCGGGGCGAGGCCGGCGGGAACGTGGGAGCGGTTCGAATGTACCGGCGCCGGGCGCACTTCCTCCCGATGCCGCTGTTACGAGGGAGGCCAAGGTTGACCGACCCGCTGTTGCGACACTTCCGTATGCTGGCCGTCTACAACCGCCTGGCCAACCGTCGCCTGTACGACGCCTGCTCGCGCCTCACGGACGCTGAGCGCAAGCAGCGGAGGCCCGCCTTCTTCGGCAGCATCCACGGCACCCTCAACCACATCCTGGTCGGAGACCGCATCTGGCTCGCGCGTTTCTCGGGCAAAGAAGTCCCCTCCACGGGCCTCGACGCCATCCTGTACGAGAGGTTCGCGGAGCTCTGGGAGGCAAGGGAACGGGAGGACGCACGCATCGAGGAGTTCGTCGGGGGGATCGACGAGGAATTCTCGAGCGCCACGATCCGCTACGAGAACAACGAGGGCAGGGTCCTGGAAGACCCCGTGAACGTCCTGCTTCCGCACCTCTTCAACCACGAGACGCACCACCGCGGGCAGATCCACGACATGCTCTCCCAGACGGACGTGCCGCCCCCGGTCCTGGATTTGCACCGCATCATGCGCCCCTGACACGGCCTCCCGATACGTCTCCGCATCTGCTGCGAGCCAGAAGGTGAGGAGTAAGTACCCCCGAGCGAGGCCGAGCGCCTCGTGTCGGTCTCTTACGACACGAGCAGGGCTCTCCTCCCGCTCGTTCGTTGGCACGACTGCGAGTACCTGGTCAGGACCAGGCTGATCTCACCGGGCGCGACCGCACGTGCGACTCCGAACGCAACCGGGCGTGCGGGAGGTTTGACGCGGGAGCCGTCGACGGACTGCGGCTCCGCCTGTCGGCTCCCCTATCCGTGGACAGTGTGGCGTAAGGTCTCCTGCCACGGGGTGTCGGGGTTCCAGCCCAACGCCTCCCGCGCTCTGGAGACGTCCATCTCCTGCCAGTCTACGGCTCCCGACCTTGCGGAGCCCTGCGAGCTCTCGCGGAAGGTCGCGCCGGGACGAGCACTCGCCTCCAATAGCCCGCGGACCAGATCTCTTGCCCTGCGTGCCACCCCGCTGCCGATGTTGAAGACATCCTCGCCCGTGGCAGGTGGGGAGAGTAGGGCCAGCACCGCGGCGTTCGCCGCGTCGCGCACGTCCACGAAGTCGCGGTAGGAGGAGAGGTCTCCCAGATCGAGGACGTCTTCCGTCGTGCTCGCCAGGAATTCGAGGACTTTGCCGGGGAGCGTCGTGGGGGGCATGCCCGGGCCTACGGGGTTGGAAAGCCTTAGGACCGTGCCCCGGATCCGGCTTTCCCGGCCGGCTTCTAGCACGAGGCGCGTCGCCGCCAGCTTGCTCTCCCCGTAGGCGCTCGTTGGATGGTTGGGCATGGTCTCGTCCGTCTTCTGAGGGGGGTACAGGGGTGCGTACTCCGCCGCGGAACCGAAGTGTACGAAGGCGACACCTGGCGCGACTCCGGAGGCCGCTTCGATCAGGGCTTCGGTTGTGCGTACGTTGTCCCGCGCGGCCGACTCGGGGTCGTTGGTGAGCACCCCCAGGCAGTTCACCACGGCGTCGATTCGCCCGGCGGGACCGGAGGAGAGGTAGCGCCTTATCTCCCAGAGGTTCTCCGGCCGCACCTCGACAGGAAGGAACGCGTCGAGCGAGTTCTCGCGAGTGCCGGAGCGCCCGATGCCGTACACGGCTGCGTCGGAGAGGCGTTTCTTTAGCGCTTGGACGACGTGACGTCCTACGAAGCCCGAGGAGCCCGCGACGAGCACCGTTCGGGGCGGGCTCGGGACGTGGCGGGGACTTCGGGGCCTTATAGGTCCAGCCCTTCCACGTCCTGGTTCGCCTGGTCGTAGTCGGCGGGACGGCCGATGTCTAGCCAGTAGCCGTCGAACCTGTAGGCGTTGATCGGCTGCCCATCCTCGAGCATGCCGATCACCAGGTCGTCGAGGCCGTAGGGCTCGTCGTCGGGGACGCGATGGAGCAGGCTGCGGTTGAAGACGTACACGCCCATGCTGACCTCGAAGTGGGCCGTGGGCTTCTCCCGAAAACCGGCCACGGACGCCGAGGCTTCGTCGACCTCCAAGACGCCGAAGTCTATCTCTACCCTCCGCTTATAGGTCGCGATGGTCAGGGGTTTGCCCGAGGCGAGATGGGCCTCGTAGAGGGCCGCGTAGTTCATGTCCGTCAGGGTGTCACCGTTCATCACTATGAAGTTCTCGGGAAGGTCCTTTATAAGCTTGAGGGGGGCGATCGTGCCCAGTGGTTTGTCTTCCACGGAGTAGTCGATCCGGAGCCCGAACTTCTCGCCGGAGCCGAAGAACGCCATGATGACCTCGGCCATGT
>JADDPY010000164.1 GCA_016781635.1 Rubrobacter sp. | reverse complement strand
GCGAGCCGGGAGATCAGGGCCCTCGCCGAATCGGAGGGGGCTCCGAAGACCTTTCGGGCCCTCCTCAAGGACTTCTTCTGCGCCTTCTATAAGGCGGCTCCGCTCCTCGTGCCCGAGGAGAACGTGGAGGAGTGCCACCGACGGCTGAACAGGCCGTACGTCAAGAGGTTGCTCGAAGACGAAAAGACCCATCTCGCGCGGCTCTGGACCCGCTTGGACCCCCTCTCGAGCGGCCTTGCGACCCTGGCCGCCGGCAGGCGAATCCTAGAGGAGATCACCGAGGATCCCAAGCCGAAGGGCTCGTCCCAACGGGCGCAGGAGGATCCGCCGCCTACGGAGCAGGAACCCGGGGAAGCGCCGCCGAGGGAAGGAGCCGGCACCGGCAGGCCGCCGGAGGGGGAGGCTGTCGATGAAGGCGCGCCCACCGAAGACGCGCCTCCTGCCGAAGACGGGCTGGGGCGGACGGTCCGGGCGGCCGCCGGAGAGGCCCTGGAGGAGGCCGAGGATCTCCACGAGGCGCTCTCGGGCTGGGGGCTCTCCCCCGCGGACCTTTCGAAGGTGCCGCTCGGCGAGCGCTTCGAGCTCGCGCGGCGGCTCAGGGGCAAAGACCTAAGACGCCTCGCCGACCTCGTCGGCAGGATGCGCCACCTGGCTGGCGCGAAGCGTAGAAAGAAGGAGAAGGAGAGGCGCGAGGAGGTCCACTCGGTGACGCTGGGCGGCGATCCGGCCAGGATACTCCCGGCCGAGCTCGCCGCGGGGCTGGCCTCCCGGAACCCCTCGAGGCGCCTCGACTTCTACCGGCGCCTGAACGAGGGGCAGATCCTCTCCCACGAGCTGCGCGCCGAGGAGCCCTCGGGGCGCGGGCCCGTGGTGGCCCTGATCGACGCCTCCGGCTCGATGTCCGGCCAGAAAATGGAGTGGGCCGTGGCGGTCGCCCTGGCCCTGGTGGAAGAAGCAGCGGGGCGTCGTCGTAGGGGCGCGCCCAAGAGGCGCGCAAGCATCCTCTTCTTCAACTCGCGGCTGGTTCGGGAGGTGGACTTCGAACCGGGCGAGCGCGACGCGAAAAAGCTCCTCGAGGTCGCGACCGTCGGCGCCTCAGGGGGCACAGACTACCGTCCGGCCCTGACGCGGGCGGTCGAGATCGCCGGGGGCTCCAGGCACGAAGGGGCGGACCTCCTGCTCGTCACCGACGCCTTGTATCGCCTCCCGGAGGGGTCGGTGGAGGAGCTCGAGGGCCACAAGCGCC
>JADDPY010000697.1 GCA_016781635.1 Rubrobacter sp. | reverse complement strand
CGAACGTCAGGCGGCAGAGTTGCAACGTCACTTGAGAAGGGGGAGTAGTCGTCACGTACTGCCCCGTAAACGAGGCGGCTTGCACCTAATCCCGCAGGACTGATGCGATTGGCTGCGTGACAGGCAGCCCGCCAGCATCAGCTGTACCGACACTGGCTTGGTACTTGGCAGCGATATTGTAGGACGCGTTCAGATCAGCATGAAGCTCATAGCTACAGCGATGACATTTGAACAGCCCTCTGGCACGCCGATTGTTGCGGGCTTGATAGCCGCAGCGCGAACAGGTTTGCGAGGTATGGCGCGGGTCAACCGCGCCCACCGTACACCCGCGTGCCTCTGCCTTGTACGTCAAAAATTGGCGCAACTGGTGATACGACCAACTGTGCATCCGCCGTCGCTGTTCGCGTCCGCGCTGCTTGGTGCGCTGGCGAATGTGCGTCAGGTTTTCCACCACAATCGTGCTGCCTTCCGGTGCGGCCTGCACGATCTGTTTGCTCAGGACGTGATCACAATCGCGCCGAAAACTGGCTTGTTTGTGGCGGATCCGGCGCAGGTGGCGCTTGGCGCTTTTCGTGCCGCGCTGCTGCAACTGGCGGCGCAGATGAAAATACCGCCCTTCAATCGCTTTCCAGCGTCGCTTGCCAAGAAACTGACGATTGCTGGTGACGGCGGGCTGTGCCAGTCCAAGATCAACGCCCATCACCGTGTCTGTTGGTTGCACATCGGGCGCTGGTACAGTCACCACCACATGCAGCCACCAGTCGCCGTCCGGTACCCCCTGGGTGAGGATCAGATCGGCGCTATCGGTATCGCACCCCATGTATTGCCGCGCATAGTCCGGTACAGTGAACGGGATGCGTTGCCGTCCGGCAACCGTCGCCAGATTAACCATCTGGTGCTGCCAGTCCACCTTGTACGTATGCACGTTGTAGCGTGGCCCACAGCCCCACGCACGCGGCTGCGAGACCGTCCGTTCAGGGTTTTTGGCAAGTTGCAAGGCACTCGCTACCGCCTCGGTGGCTTTGACTCGTGCCTGAATGTGCAAGTCGCTGACAAGATCAGGGTACTGCGCTTTGAGGGGATAGTACAGCGCGTGATGCAACGTGACGCCATTTTTGATGCGTTCCTGCCAGCCATAGGCGGCAACCGCGTTGAATACGTCCGTAAACTGACGGCGCGTTTCAACCAGGGCGTTCGCCTGTTCCGGCGTAGGCTGCAATTTGAGACGGATCGTGCGTCGCATAGTACATATGTACTACCATGTATCCGTAGCTTTTGCAATATCGAAAGGAGGAAGGACGCTTCCTCTGTCGCGTAAACGCGACAGTCCCCGCATCCGTTTTTCTATGGGACCGCATGTACTTCCCAAACTTAACGATCGCGTGATAGA
>JADDPY010000656.1 GCA_016781635.1 Rubrobacter sp. | reverse complement strand
GATCGGCGGCAACGCCCTCGGCCTTCCGGAGCAAACACGAATGGGCCGCACCCGCTCGGCTGCCTCGCAATCGTCGTCTTTCGGGGTTGCCACTACACGCGATCCGGACGTGTCATCGCCTGCCAAAACATCACCGCGACGATCCGGGCTGGATCGCACGGCCCTCCGGATGGTCGTCCTCTTGCTCCTGGCTCTCGATCGCCTGCTGCAGGAAGCGGAGATCGA
This sequence comes from Rubrobacter sp., assembly GCA_016781635.1. Classification (GTDB taxonomy): domain Bacteria; phylum Actinomycetota; class Rubrobacteria; order Rubrobacterales; family Rubrobacteraceae; genus Rubrobacter_F. The sequence continues at coordinate 1,179 of JADDPY010000656.1, read as the reverse complement.
GCACATGCTCGCCCGCGCAACGGGGGCAGATCGCCTGGACCTGCCCGAAGCCATAGAGGTGCCAGTAGCGATCGCGGACCTTGATGTTCATCCGGCCACTGAGGCCATAAGTCGCCAGGAGTACCGGTGGGTCCTGGCACGGGCACTCCCAGCGATAGGCTGGGGGAGTGGTCCGGATCGATCGCCGCGCGCGCGAGATCGTGCCGATCCGGCGCTTCCCGGCGTGGTCCTGGTTGTGGTTGTCGCCAGACCCGTGGCTCGAGGCTGCGTTGCCATTCTGTGGCTTCTCGGCCATGTCCCAATCCCTGACTTTCTCTACATTGCACGCCGTCTATCGAACGTCGCTCGTCGTTCCCTGCCCTGCGCCTGTGGCTCGCCGTTTGTCGTCACCCACCGGACCGGTTAGCAACTCCATCTCGCAACGCGGCGCCCGCGTATTGATGCATGCGCCCGGCACCTTCCGATTCGACTCCGGAGTCGCTATCGGTCCCGGTGTTGGATCCGACGCCTTTCGACCGCTTCCATCTCCCACGCCGCTACCAAGCCGAATCCTTTTTGTCCGTCGTCAACCGTCCAGGGACGTGGATGCGATCATCGTTGCGGCACTGGCGGTCGTCCTCATTCGGCGGCCATTCGGATCGGAGGTCGCGAGCCACTCGCCCAGACGCCGTGAACTACCAAGCGCCCGCCTATCCCTGAGCGACTTCCTTCCCGGGTGAGAACACCCCAGCCTCCAAGGCAACCCGGTGACACCGGGCGATTCCAGACGGGTCCGCATTCCGAACGCATCCCAGGAACGTTGGATGCCCCCTGCAATAGCAAGCCCCATACGCCTCCGAAGGGGCCCTGGCATCCCCGAACTGCCCTGTTGATTAGAACATATGTTCTAATCTGTTCGCATTCTAGGGACGTGCCCTGCCGCTGTCAACCCACCCGGGGGTTATATCGCGCAGGGCTTTTCCATGCCCGCTTTGTCCAACACAGGCGCAGGACGAGCACCTCAGTACAACAGCTTGAGGGCTCCGTGCCTCTGCGGTCGCACATCGGGCAGCCTCTCCATGGAGAGGACGCCTTTCAAGTCCGGTGAGCGTCACGAACGCTCCTGAGTTCAGTGATTGGAGATAGCCGTGTTAGGCGAGAGACGCCTAAGCGGTCTGAACACTGACCGATCCATCCCAG
>JADDPY010000315.1 GCA_016781635.1 Rubrobacter sp. | reverse complement strand
GGCGAGCAGGTCGAGGTGGTGGGCGAGGGTCTCCAGGTCGGCGTGGTGGTAGATGCAGACCGTCGCAGTCGCCGCGTAACCGAGATTGTCCTCGACGGCTGACGCGACCTCGACGTCCCAGACGTCCTCGTAGTCGACCTCGTCCTCGGGGTTCTCGACCCAGCGCATCACGGCCGAGCAGTCGCTGACCGCTACTCCGACCCGTTTGTCCCTGAACGTCGGCGCGAGGTCGCTCAACTGCGCGCGCAGGGCCTGCGTGATCCGCCTCGGCTCCAGGAAACGGTCCGGGTACGGCTCGCTTCCGAACGGCCATCGGACGTGCGACACCGCCGCCGTATCCTCGGCCGCGGCTTGCCGGCGTTGCGGTTCGCGCGGGTCATCGACGTAGATCCAATGCTCGACGCGGTCTCCGTGCAGGCTCGCGATCTGCGGGAACACGGTCGCCGGCCGGCTGCCGAGGGTGTAGGCGAGCATGTGGCCGCCGTCCTCGCGCTGGGCAGAGGTGACGGCCGGGACACCGACGAGCTGCGCGAGGTCCAGATCCAGAGCCGGCGCGAGGGCGTTGAGCACGCGAAGCGATGGCGCCGGGGGTCGACCGGTCGTCGGGTTGCGGCCGCCCTCGATGGCCGCGAGGTAGCTCGGCGAGATGCTCGCCGCCTTGGCGAGCGCGCGCATGGAGAGCCCGAGCTCACGCCGGCGATCACGAACGCGATGTCCGAGTTGAGCGACCCTATCCGAGCCAGCCACGTGCTGAGTATATAGGACGCCCTGCCTTGTCTGCGAGGCATTCGCTTTGTGTCGCTTGACACGTTCGCCGTCCGTACGGCATGCTTGGTTCAGCAAACAGTCGTGCGCTCAGTAAACAGGACGTCCGGCAGCCAGTGGCTCGCCCGGCGTTCGTGGCTCGGGTGCTGGCGCCGCTCTTACGGCGGCGCTGGACGAGGGGGAGATATGGGTTCGCTGATCGGCAGCAGGCGCAATGGGTTTCCGGTGTACGGCAACAAGCGCAGCGGATTCCACGCCATCGCGGAGCATCTGGGAGCCAACTTCACGCTGCATGGTCGGTATTTCGTTCCCGACGACTACGGCGACCCCGTCGCGGAATATTGGGGCTTCCGTCGCACGGCGGGGTTGGTCGATGCCAGCCCGGAGAACATCCGGGAAGTAAGAGGGCCGGACGCCTCGAGGCTGGTCGATCACCTCCTGACGCGCGATGTGTCGGCCCTGGAAAGCGGCCAGTGCATCTACAGCCCTCTGTGCTACGAGGACGGCGGCATCATCAACGACGGCATCCTGCTCAAGTTGGACGACGATCGCTTCTGGTACTCGGGCGGCGCGGTCGGCAAGGA
>JADDPY010000577.1 GCA_016781635.1 Rubrobacter sp. | reverse complement strand
TGCCTGGCGTTTGTTGTAGTGGCACCGTTTGGCGCGGAGCTGGTGTCGTCGTCGCCAATAGGACCATGCGATAACCTCCTCCTCCGTTGCCTGGCGGACCCACAATAGGCGCCACAGGAGCCGACGAACTTCTGGGACTGTTAGGGGGAGTAATTCCTCGTGAGCACTGCCCCTTTTTTGACCTCGTAGCGTCGGATAACCGTCAGGAACGCGTGCGCAAGCAGCGCCAGCGTGATGTGGCGGTGCCACGCATCCCACTTCCGCACTTCGTATTCATCTAAACCGCACTCGCCTTTCGCTGCCTCGAACCCGACCTCGACCTGCCAGCGCATCCCGGCGACCCGGACGACCGTTTCGAGCGTCATCGTTGCACGTGGCGCAAACACAACGTAGTAGGCTAACTCGGTGGGGTCGTCCAGACTGCGCCGGATCAGGAGCCAGTGCCCTTGCGCGCGTTCCGCAGTGGTCACCTGTAAGCGCCATAACGGCTGCCACGCCCAGTCATACCACCGTGGCCCCTTCTCCCCGTCCCCGGCGGACAATCGCTGCCACGCTTCTGGCGGGAGGTCCGCCGCAATTACACGTGCTTCCAGGTACTGCGGGCCATCCCGCCACAACGGTTCGTTCGACGGCACGGCAAGGACGAACGGTTGCTCGCGCTGCTCCAAGGTGACGCGTAAGCTCCGGTCTCCGCCATAGATCGTGTCTCCCGTCACCCAACTGCACGGTACACCCGCATCTAACGCCTGGAGCACCATGGCTGTGGCAAGTTCTGGTTTCGTGGCGAACGAGACGGCCTCTGGCACACCCGCTTCCTCGCGGCGCGCTAGATCACGCGCCCACTCTTTGGGGAGATACAAGGCCCGGTCAATGAAGGCCGCCCCATGCTGGCTGGCGTAGCAGAGAAAGACCCCAATCTGGGAATTCTCGATACGTCCAGCGGTGCCACTGTACTGGCGCTTGACGCCGACCGATTTGGTGCCCTTCTTGAGAAAGCCGGTCTCGTCGATCACTAATACCGCGTCTGGATCAGCCAAATGCTCTACGACGTAGGCGCGCAAGTCGTCGCGCACCAGATCGGCATCCCAATCAGCCGTATTCAACAAACGCTGCACACCATCTGGAGTCGTCTCGCCAACCAGTTCGGCAAGTTGCCACCCGTTCTTCCGATCGCAGGGACTCAGGAGCGCCTGGAGATAGCTACGGACCCGCCGTCGGGGTTCGGCGCGTCCAAAGCGAGGGGCAATCTGTTGATGGAGCGCGTCAAGTGCCTCATTCCATTCCTGAACAACCTCAACCATGCCTACTCCTCTGCTACTTCTTGCAAAGTGTACCGCATAAGTGCGGCTGTAGTATTAGTAACTATCTCAAAACGTG
>JADDPY010000065.1 GCA_016781635.1 Rubrobacter sp. | reverse complement strand
AGCGGAGGAGGGCGACGAAGATCAGGAGAGGGGCCAGACTCTCGGCGCCTATCGGCAGGCTCGACTATCCGATGGCATCGGGTCGGGGGGTTGGATCAGAGCGCCCAGACCCTGCCCGGTGACTCCTTGGGTAGGGAGGTTGATACGACCTTGCGGACGCCGCCTCGCCAGAGTTCGCGGGCGATCGTAGAAGCAGCGGCCATGTCGCTTCCGGGTACAACGCCGGCGAGGAGGGCGGCGCGACGGGCCTCTTCAGGGGCGTTGCGCAAGCCCGCGAGGAGCGCCCGGGCGAAGGCCACCGGGGTGATGGTATGCCCCGGGCCAGCACCCGTGATCTCCGTGAAGATCTCGGGGCGGTGTACGTGTTCCTCGTCCACCGTCCGGCCGAGGGCATCTATACCTCCGACGACAACGACCAGCGTGGCCCCCTCCGGCAGCGGGGGCTCGTGACCTGCCGTACCCTTGATGGGGCGTCTACGAGAACCGTCGGCTTCCACGAGCGCTACGCCGTCCTTCGGGGCAAGGTACGGCACCAACGCCGCCTCGACCCCACCGATGCGGTCCTTCGAGAGCATACGGGACCCGACCACGGCCGCTCCCCCGTCCTCCAGAGCTCTCTCTACCTCCAGACGCAGGTCCCCTGTGTCCTCCGCAGTAAGAATGGGCCCTATCCCCCTGGCTTCGGAGACGAACATCTTCGTCGTAGGCACCGCGAGGACCTTCACGCTCGCCCCCTTGAGTTCGTTCGCGGCCTGGAGGATAGCGCTGGATTTTCCGCCAGCACCCACAAAGGCGACCACATCTCCGGGCACGACGCCCAGAGCCTTGTAAAGCTCCAACAAACCTCCTCGGAAGAACGGAAGTACCGCAGCGCCGGAACCGCCGACCGGGGGGGCGCGTGTGCCTTATACTACACCAGCAGAGAACATTATAAGTGACGATTGTTATGTGTGGTCTGCGGTTAAGTCCTCGAGGGCCAGGGTAAAAAGGGACAAACTGTAAAGATCGATCGTCCGAACAGGGGGTGCTGGGTGACGCAGCAGCAAGATAGGGTGCAGAAGTTCACCAGAGAGCTGAGGGAGGAGCGGACGGCCTCCGACCGGAGCATAGGCGAGATCTTCAACGCGCTCCGGCCCCGCCTCCAGGAGCTCGTGAACAAGCAGATCGAGCTGGCGAAGGCGGAACTTACGCCGGTCGGGAAGCAGGCCGGGATCGCGATCGGGTTGCTCGTCGTTGGGGCGGTATTCCTGCTGCTCTTCCTGGGCTTCTTCTTCGCGACGATGGCCGCGGCCATGATCGCTATCGGCTTCCCGGTATGGGTCTCCATCGGGATCGTCACTGTTATACTGCTGCTGATCGGGGGCATCCTTGCGGGCTTGGGTGCCGGCAGGCTGAGGACTTTGGATCCCAAGCCTCGCCATACCATCTCGGCCCTTCAGCAGAACATAAACTGGGTAAAGGGGCAGCTTAGGCCGTGAGCGATAAAACACCGGAGCGCATAGAGCGGGAGATGTTCGAGATCCGGAGCAGCATGGAGCCGGACGCCAAGGATCTGGCGCAGCACGTGCAACCCCAGGTCGTCGCCGAACAGGTAAAAACCACGATCAGACAGCGCGTTCAGAATGCCACTCAAAGCGCCAAGACGAACCTGAAGGCACGGCAGCAGGAGTTTGTTGACTCGTCCAAGCGTCAAGTCAACCTCCTTCACAAGGCCGGCGAGACCGGGGAGACCGCCCCTTTCGAGGACGCTGTGAAGACTGACCCGAGACCGATGGTCCTCCTCGCCATTGTCCTCGCTCTCATGCTAATAATGGTCCGTAAGGTTGTCGGAGGACTCCGCGACCGGGACTGAGAGGCCCCTCCCCCAACACGCGCACTTCCAACCCGTCGGCGGTGCCGCCGGCGATATGATGCTTGCCGCCCTGCTCCACGCCGGCGCCCCTCCCGAAGAGGTATCGCGAGAACTCCGTAAGCTCGGACTCCCGTTCGAGCTACGGTCCGAGCCCGCAGAGATCAGCGGCATCCGCTCGCTCCGGCTGACGGTGGAGCACCCCGAACAACACGCTCATCGCACCTTCTCGGACATCCGTGAGCTCGTCCAGGGCTCTGGTTTGCGGGAGAGGGTTGCGAGCCGTTCGATCGCCGCCTTCCGCCTCCTCGCCGAGGCCGAGGGCAGAGTTCATGGGCTCCCGCCGGAGGAGGTGACGTTCCACGAGGTCGGAGCGCTCGATTCGATCCTGGACATCGTCGGAAGCTGCGTGGCCCTGAAGCTGCTCGACGTCGAAACGGTGAGCTGCGGTCCCCTACCGATGGGGAGCGGTATCGTTCGGGCCGCCCACGGTCCCCTCCCTATCCCCGGTCCGGCCACGCTCGAGATCCTCAAGGGCTCGCGGGTGCGCTTCACCGAGGAGCCGAGGGAGACGACCACCCCGACCGGCGCCGCCCTCATGGCGAGCCTCACGGGTGGGTCCTTCACCGACGCGGCCCCTCCCATGACGCCTCGCGCGATCGGCTACGGCGCCGGCAACGCGACCCTCCGCGACGCCCCCAACGTGCTGCGGGTGACCATCGGCGAGATCGAGGGCGCAAGCGGGACCGAAGACCTCGAGCTCCTCGAAGCCAACGTGGATGATGCACCGGGGGAGCTTCTCGGGGCCGCGGTCGAGACACTGCTCGGGGCCGGAGCCCTCGACGCCTGGCTCGAGCCCATCTTCATGAAAAAGGGCCGCGGCGCATATAAGGTCTGCGTCCTCGCCCGTAGCAACGAACGCGAGAAGCTCGCCCGCCTCCTCATGCGCGAGACAGGCACCCTGGGCGTCCGCCACCTCACCGTCGGGCGTGTCACCGCCGACCGCCGCATCACGGAGGTCGAGCTCCCCTACGGACGGTGCCGGGTCAAGATCGGCAGCCTCGACGGCGAGGACTTCATCGTCTCCCCCGAGCACCTGGACGCCTCCCGCCTGGCGAAAGAGACCGGCCTCCCCCTCCCCCGCGTCTACTCCGACGCTCGCGCCGCGTATGATAGCGGCCGGCTTTCGGCAACAGGCGGGGACGAGAATAACAACCGCTGAAGCCGGCCCTTGGCGGCCCCGTATCGCAGAGGTCCCCGCGGATGGCGGCCCGACGACGGATCGGTAAGCAGCCCAGCACCAAAAGCAAGAGGGCCGGGAATTATCCCCGGCCCTCTTACCGCTTATGCTTTTGTCTGAGTGTTGGTTAAGAGGGTGTTACGTTCTCTGCCTGCATCCCTTTCTTGCCCCGCGTCGCTTCATAGGAGACCTTCATCCCCTCCTCGAGCGAGCGGAAGCCGCCACCGGCTATCCCGGAGTAGTGGACGAAGAGATCCTCGCCACCGTCATCCGGAGAAATGAAGCCGAAGCCCTTCTCGTCGTTGAACCACTTGACCGTTCCTTGGGGCATGTACTTAGCCCGCCTTTCTCTTCTCTGGACTTCACCGTGAGCCCACCCTTCTGGGGAGAAGCCCTCACCGGCTACAATCCATCTTCACTTTCACCTGTAATTATACAAAACCGGCATCTTACATTCACACGTTAACGACACCGACGGGGGGAAAAAGCTACGTTTACTCTGGAAATTGGCTTTCGAGGAGCGCGGCGCAATCGTTGTAGACGGCCGCGGCCCCCGCTTCCTTCAGGGTCTCCTCATCGTATGCGCCGCCGGTGAGGACGCCCACGGTACGAACGCCCGCGGCCTTGGCGGCCTGCACGTCCCAGATCGAATCGCCCACGGCGACCGTCTCGTCCGCGGAGATACCGGACCTGCGCAGCGCCTCCGCGAAGATGTCGGGGGCTGGCTTCGACTCCTCGACGTCGCTGGAGTTGACCACGCCCGTAAGCTTGCCCTCCGTCTCTAGAAGCCCCATGTAATACTCAAGCTCCTCGGGCTTGGCGCTGGTGACGAACCAGACCTCGTAACCACGCTCGGCGAGGGAGGCAATGAGCTCCTTGGCTCCCGGGAGCGGGAAACCGTGCTCCTGCATTTGCATGTAGAGCTCGCCGTGCAGGTCGTCCGCCTTTTGCGTGGCGTCATCACCCTCGACGAACTCGGGGATCAGCTTGTCCGAACCCTTGCCGATCTGCTTGTGTACATCCACCCTGGCCACCCGCTGCCCAGCCTGTTCGAACGCCCGCGTCCACGCCTCCGTGTGCAGGTAGTTGGTATCCATGAGCGTGCCATCTATATCCAAAACTACGGCTTTGATAGCTATGTGGGAACCCTCCTCGTCGACCTCGTATACGTGCCTTACAATATCCCCATGAAACACGAGAGAAACACGCGGACGGATAGGCCGGTGCACGGAGAAGATGCCGGCTACGAGGCTTTCTTCGACGGCGCAGGCCTCGTACACCGCACCGGCCGCGCCGTGTTGGGGCTAGCGGGCAAGGACCCGGTCGCAATGCTGAACGCCGTCATCACGAACGAGGTCCCAAAGAACACGCATCTCGGCGCTTACGCCGCGCTCCTGAACCCGAAGGGTCGCGTCCTGACGGACCTACGCGCCCTCAAGTCCCCGTCCGATGGGCGTGTCCTCGTCGATACCGAGCCGGAGGGCGCAGATGCCGCACGCGAGGTCCTGGGCCGCTATGCCCCCTTCTCCCGCGTGAAGATCGAAGATCTCTCGAATGCCGAAGACCCCTGGGCAGCGCTCGGCATCTACGGACCACGCGCCGCGGAGCTCCTCGGCGGCCTCGACCTCGCAGAGCACGAGTCGGCGGAGGTGACGGTGGGAGACACGCCCCTCCTCGCCGTAGGCGTCGCGGTCCCCGCCCCCGGCTTCGACCTCGTCGGGCCCGCGCGGGAATTGAACGGGGCCAGGGAGCATCTGCTCGAACAGGGCGCGATCCCGGCCGGCTCAGACGCCTATGAGACCGTCCGGATAGAAGCCGGCATCCCCCGCTTCGGCGCGGACATCACCCCGGAAAATTTCCCGGGCGAGTGTGGCATCCTCGAGCGGGCCGTCAGCTTCAAGAAGGGTTGCTACCCGGGCCAGGAGACCGTCGCGAGAATGCACTACCGCGGCCACCCCAACAAGGAGCTACACCGCCTCGTCGTCGAGGGGCCTTCACCGGAGCCGGGCGCCGAAATACTCCAGGACGGCAAGCGAGTCGGCAACATTACCAGCGTCGCCCCTCTGCCCGTAGACGACCGGACCCTCGCCCTCGGCTACCTCTCCCGCAAAGCGGATCTAGACACACCCCTCGAAGCCGGCGACACAGCCGTCAGCTCTCTCGCTCTTGTTGGGAATAGCTCCCAATAAATCGGATCTCAGGGGCCCGAAGATGTTACAAACGGGCCGAGGTGAGCGTTCCCTGACAACGGGTCTCATGTGGGTGTGAACGGGTTACGGTGATCGCTACAAATCCTTTTAAATGAGCCGAATTCGGTCACTTTCAAGAAACGTTTCTAGTCTTGTTTTCCGCGCGTTCACCGGGGGTCATGTGCTATGATCTGGATGTTGCAGTAGCAAGGTTTTAGCAAATGTGACGGCAGGGGTTCGATGCTAAAGATAGAAAATTTGCACGCTGAGATCGAAGGTCAGGAGATCCTGCGCGGTCTCGACCTCGACATTAACCAGGGTGAGATCCACGCGATTATGGGTCCGAATGGCTCTGGAAAAAGCACGCTCTCGAACGTGTTGATGGGCCATCCCAGGTACGAGGTTACGGGTGGTTCGGTTACGTTCTTCGGGCAGGATGTCTTCGAGCTCGAGGCCGACGAACGGGCCAAGCTCGGGATGTTCCTCGCTTTCCAGTACCCGAGCGAGGTGCCGGGCGTCTCGGTGGCGAACTTCCTTCGTACCGCCGTCAACAGCGTGCGGGAGAAGCCGCTCTCTCCGATGGAGATGTACAAGCTCATCCAGGAGAAGATGCGTTTTCTCCAGATGGACCCCAAGTTCGCCGAGAGGTACCTGAACGAGGGCTTCTCCG
>JADDPY010000139.1 GCA_016781635.1 Rubrobacter sp. | reverse complement strand
AAATAAGGGTTAAGGGGGTCTTGCACCAAAAGTCGATTCTGAACCAAAAATAGATGTTCTGAACCAGAAGTCTTACGGATAAGCTATGGTGTAGAAGCTGCGAACGAGTCAGAGACCGGAAAGGTTGCAAGATGATTGAAGCCGCAAAGGTGATTGTTCCGCTTGGTAAAGGCAAAGAAATAGAAGCGAGAGTCCGCGCAGCAGAATTGCAGGCTTTCACAGAACCCTATAGTGAGGATGGCGTCGATGAGGTGATCATCGAGGTCCCCGAGGAGGGGAACCTGTTTGAGGAAAGCCTCTTAGTTCAGACAATTGGCGAGACGCCATACTCAGAGGTACAGGTTTTCGTGCCTAATTCCTTGCTGATTTCTGCTAAGGCTAAGCTGCAGGAGCTTGGCATCCCTGATGCTCGCCAGCTAAGCGAAGCAGAGTGGACACCGGGAGCCACCTACGAAACCAGGTACTAAACGACGGGCAGCCAGACGATTATCTACCCTGGTGCCAGCAGTCTACTGCAGCGTCCGACTTCTGGTTCAGAATCGCTGTTTGAACCAAAAGTCTGTGTTCAGTCCCACTTTTAGTGCAAGGCCACCTCCGTATAGACCCACCAAACCGATTTTCTCCTAACATCCGTCCTTCGATCCTTTCAAGGACCGCAGTATCCTCGTGATGTGCCCGGCCTCGATCATCTCGTCGAGGTGCCCCTCGTTGAAGTGGTCGACGCGCGCGTGGTACGTCAGCAGCTTGCGCAAGGTCATCTCGTCGGCGTCCTTCAACAGCGCCGGATCTTGGAAGAAGCGCCCCGCCTCGTCGTGCCAATCCATCCAGGGGAACCGGTAGATGGCTCCAGTGTCGTAGAGCGTCTCGTTGAACCTGCTCATCTCCTCGCCTGCACCGACCCCGAACCGCCCCGACCGGTCCTTCTCGTCGTCGGGAACGAAGCCCAGCTCCTCGAAGATAGGCAAGAACTCGAGCAGCCTATCCCAGTCGACGGTCTTGCCCAGATGGTAGAGCCGTTCGGCGAAGTACTCGATCAGGAGCCGGTGGGCCAGGCGACGGCGCCAGTGTTGGGGTATGCCCCTCTCCCCGTAGAAGGCGCCCGCAAGTTGACCGTAGACGGCCCCCGTGGTGTCCGCGTCCTCGCCGAGATTTACAGCGAGGAGGCAACCCTCCTCGAAGGAGCCGCTGTTGTGGAAGGCCCAGAGCGCAGCCTCCAGGGAAGCGACGACGTAGCTTCTGCCCCTTATGCGCGGCGGCTCGCGCCTCTTGAACGAGCCCGCGGCGACCTCGTCAACCTCGGGCGCCAGCGGGTCATCCCAGTACCCTCTACTGATCGGGTGGTACCTTTCGGAGAGAAGCTCCTCCTT
>JADDPY010000507.1 GCA_016781635.1 Rubrobacter sp. | reverse complement strand
CCCGCACATAAAGGACTTCGTCCCGCTGGCCCCGATGGACGGGCTCGTCTTCGGTGGATGGGACGCTTTCCCCGACGACGCCTACGACGCTGCCGCACACGCGGGTGTGCTGGAGAAAGAACATCTGAACGCGGTTCACGACGAGCTCCGGGCGGTCAAGCCGTTCCCGGCGGTCTTCGACCCCGCCTACGTCGCCCGCATAAACGCCACACACACAAAAGAGTACGGCTCCTTGCGGGTGGCGGCGGAGCAGGTCCGGGAAGACATCCGTTCGTTTAAGAGCCAGCACGGCCTGGAGCGAGCGGTGATGATCAACTGCGCCTCCACCGAAGCCTACGCCCAGCCCCAGAAAGCCCACTTCGACCTCGACGAGTTCGAGAGAGCCCTGGACCGTTCGGACGCCTCGATCTCCCCGGCGATGGTCTACGCCTACGCCGCCCTCAAGGAGGGCGTCCCCTACGCCAACGGCGCGCCGTCCCTGGCGGCGGACATCCCCGCCCTCGTGGACCTCGCCGACGACGCAGGGGTTCCGGTCGCCGGCAAGGACTTCAAGACCGGCCAGACCCTCATGAAGACCATGGTCGCGCCGGGCCTCAAGGCCAGGATGCTCGGGATGGAGGGCTGGTACTCGACGAACATCCTCGGCAACCGCGACGGGGAGGTCCTCGACGACGCTCAGAGCCTCAAGAGCAAGGAGGTCTCCAAGCTCTCGGTCCTGGAGGCGATCCTCGACCCCGAGAAGAACCCGGAGCTGTACGGGGACATCCATCACGTCGTCAAGATCAACTACTACCCCCCGCGCGGCGACGCGAAGGAGGGCTGGGACAACATCGACATCTTCGGGTGGCTGAACTACCCGATGCAGATCAAGATAAATTTCCTGGCCCGAGACTCGATCCTCGCCGCCCCCATCGTCCTCGACCTCGCCCTCTTCATGGACCTCGCCCACAGGGCCGGGCAGGGCGGCATCCAGGAGTGGCTCTCGTTCTTCTTCAAGAGCCCGATGACCCTCCCCGAACTCTACCCCGAGCACGACCTCTTCATCCAGCAGATGAAGCTCAAAAACACCCTCAGGGCGTTCATGGGTGAAGACCTCATCACCCACCTCGGTCTCGACTACTACGAGTAGAGCGAGCTAAAGGCCTAGAACTGTCGTGGGAGACTTCCGCGGCGACCGTGGGCTGCGAGGAGATGCGGCGCCCGCCGCGCGGGGCGGCGGTCCTCTGCGGGTGCTGATGGTCGTCGACTCGCTGGACGTGGGCGGCGCAGAGCGGCACGTGGTCGACCTGGTGCTGGCCCTCCACCGCGAGGGCCACGATGTCACGGTGGCCTGTTCCGTCTCGGGCTCGCTCGCCGAGTCCCTGGAGGCGTCGCGCATCCCCGTCCGCCCGCTCGTGGGGAGTATCGTCAAGCGCCGGGTGAGCCGGCCCTACGCGCTCGGTCTACGAAAGATTCTACGAGAAGGTCGGTTCGATGTCGTGCACGCACACGTCTACTCCAGCGCTGCCGCGTCCGCGCTCGCGACCGTCGGCACCGGTAGGCCCCTGGTGGTCACGGAGCACACCGAGGCGCTCTGGCAGGGCACCAACGGGCGGCTCTTCAGCTTCTGGATGTACCGCCGGGTGGCCCGTGTGATCGCGGTCTCGGACGCGATACGGCGGCGCCTGATCGAACGCGATAACGTGCCGCCCGCAAAGATAACCCTCGTCCCGAACTCGGTCCCCCCGGTACGTGGGTCTTACGGAGATACCCTGCCGCTCCCGGCGGAGCTCGGCGAAGGTCCCCTGGTAGGGGTGGTCGCCCGGCTCCAGCCCGAGAAGGGGGTAACGAACTTCGTGACGGCCGCGGCCCACGTGGCAAAGGAGTTTCCGGCTGCCCGGTTCGTCGTCGTAGGCGACGGTCCCTTGAGGGAGGAGCTTTTCGCGCTGGCCGAGGGGCTCGGGGTGCGCGAGCGTTTCCTTTTCCTGGGCTTCCGTCCGAACGCCCAGGCGCTCATAAAGCTGATGGACGTCGTCGCGGTCCCCTCCGTGAGCGAGGGTACCCCGCTCGTCGTACTCGAGGCGATGGGTGCCGGGGTGCCCGTCGTGGCGAGCAAGGTCGGGGGCATCCCCGACCAGATCAGCCACGGTCAGGAGGGCATCCTGGTGCCGCCCGCCGACTCGCGGGCCCTGGGCGATGCCCTGCTGGAGCTGCTACGCAACCCCGAACGCGCCAGGCGCATGGGTGAAGCGGGTCGCTCGAGAGCGGGTACCGAGTTTAGCCACGAGAACATGGTCCGCAGGGTGGAGGGCGTTTACCGGGCTGCCCTCGCGGACACGAAGTTCTCCGGATAAGGGAGGAGCTCGGGCTCTCCCCTACGCCCCGCCCTCGGCCCAGGCGTGGTCCCGCTCGTAGCCGAGGAGTATCAGCTCATCGCCTGCGTGGCGGTCGAAGACGCGGCGGGCCTCGGGGCTGAAACGTTCCCTCCATTCCCCGACGATGCCCTTACGGAGAAAGCTCCTCTTGTTTTCTTCGCCGGTCTTCCGGCCGGCCTGCTTCTCGAAGGAGAACTCGTCGACGATCTCGTGTGCCCTCTCCGGGCTTATCGGTTTGCCGGTAAGCTCCTTGACCATGCGGTAGAGCTCCCCGGCGGGGTCGCGACGCAGGTCCTCGTAGCGCACGTGGACGGCGTCCGCGCGCCCGTGCCAGCGGCGAGCGAAATCCGCCCAGGTGAAGCGCGGGGCGCGAGGGCGGGTGAAGGCCCACTCGATAAACGCCGGCAGGTTCCCGTAGACGTCGTCGTAGTCTTCGAAGGGGAGCTCCCTGCGAGCCTGTCTCACCTGCTCGTCGTTGTACTCGTGCGGAAAAAGGCACTGGTGGTACCAGGAGACCATCACGTCCCGCCCGTCGCGCCATGCGACTACCGCGTTCATCATCCCGAACGGGCTGAGGTAATGGCCGTGCATGATCGAGGGCGCAAGCACGGGCAGCCGGTTTCTGGGGAAAGGGACGTCCAGGGCACGACCGAGCATCTGCCCCACCCATGTGCCGCCGGACTTCGGAAACTCGTTGACGACGTAGAGCGGCACCACGCCGGGCAGCAGGTGGACCATGCCGATCCGGACCCACTCGTTCGGCCGCCCCGCCAGAAACCTCTCGACGCTACTTCCAACCGATTCCCGCAAACTCGCCAACCTCCGCCTCTTCGTCTTGCGTACCTCACGCGTTTATGTCTACCCAGACCAGGCCGGAAAGGCACTTCCGGGCCTTCACAGGGTGCGTAAGCCCGCGGCCGAGCGTATCGCTACCCCGTTTGTTGAGCATTGCGCTACGCGAGGTTACAGATGGTCCAGCAACGGGGCAGACAGCTCCCGTACGTGTAATGTAGCGGGGTGATGCACGAAAGTGGGACCTCGAGGCGGAGCCGTTGATCGGAAATACAAAAAGCCGTTGGGCCGTCGTCGACGGTCTTCGGATGCATGCCCGCGTCCCGGCCGATCCGGCACCCAAGGAGGCTCCGGCGGTGGTCCTCGTACACGGGCTGATCGTCTCGAGCCGCTATATGGTCCCGACCCTCTCGCGCCTCGCCCCGGACCACAGGGTTTATGCCCCCGACCTGCCCGGTTTCGGGAGGAGCGAGAACCCCCCTCGCGCGCTGGATCTCCCCGGGCTCGCCCGTGCCCTCGACGGCTGGATGGAGGCGACGGGCCTCGGAAGTGCCGTGCTGGTGGGCAACTCGATGGGCTGTCAGGTTATAGCCGAGCTCGCCGTCCGCAACCCCGCGCGCGTCGAGCGGGCCGTACTTCAGGGCCCGACGATGGCCCCCGGGGCTCGAAACCTACCCCAACAGGTCGCGCGGCTCGCGCTCGATGTCTTACGCGAACCCCCGTCGCTGCTCCTCATCGAGCTGCTCGACCTCCTCGCGGCGGGCCCGCTCCGGGGCCTGCGCACCTTCCACCACGCCACCGACGACCGGATCGAGAAGAAGCTGCCCATGCTCAGAGCGCCGACGCTCGTCATGCACGGCGGGCGGGACCCGATCGTACCGGAACACTGGGCGAGGGAGGTGGCCGACCTCCTGCCCGACGGCCGGCTGATCGTGGTGCCGGAGGCGGCCCACGCCATGAACTACGATGCACCCTCGGAGCTTGCCCGGCACGTCAGGGCATTTATCCGAGGCCGTTTCTAGAACGACGCCCCCGTTTACTCCCGTTACTCTCCAATCTCTTCCCCGGCAAGAAAGGCGAGGAGGGCGGCGTTCGTCTCCGCCGCCCGCTCGAACATAGGGACGTGACCGGCCCCATCGATTACGAGGAGTCGAGAGTCCGGGATCTCCTCGCGCATCACGTCGCCGACGGAGGGCGGGACCAGGGTGTCCCGCCCTCCCCAGATCAGCAGTGTTGGGGCTTCGATCCCACGCAGGTACTTCCTCACGTCCTCCGCCAGAAGTTCCCGGGTCGCCCCGAGGAGCGTCAGTGGTCCCGTCCTCAAGGCGTCGCGCGCGAGGACGGGGAGGAAGCCGGGGGTCATGTAGCGGCTCGCCCGGATGAGGGGCAGAAGGTACCCATGCATGGAACGTCCCGTCGGCACCCCCGCGGGCGCCACGAGCACGAGACGTCGTAGAAGATCGGGCCGCCGCGCCGCCAGCATGAGGGAGATATACCCGCCCATCGAGTGACCGACGAGGTGCGCCCGTTCCAGCCCCACGGCCTCCATCCAGGAGGAGAGCCAGCCCGCGGCCTCGGAGAGGACGAAGCCGCCCTCGGCGCGGCGCATCGAGCCGAACCCCGGCAGGTCGACGAGGTAAACTCGGTGGCGTGCCGCGAGGGCGGGGACCGTTCTGTCCCACCAGCGCGTAGAACCCGAGAGGCCGTGTACCATCACCACCGGCTCCCCCTGCCCCGCGACTTCGAAGCGGATCCGACGGCCCTCCACGACGACCTCTCGCCCCAGGACCTCGACCCCCGCCAGCCCCCGGCGCGTCCCTACACTCGCGGGCAATGCGCCAGCGAGGAGGCGGCGCGGTCCGCCCTCGCGTCGTGACCCGCGCGGTGCTATCTCGTTGCTCTCATGCGGTACCAGGTTCGTGTACTCCCCTCGCGTTTCTCGCCCGTAATCTCTTGCCCCGGAGCTCTCCTTACACCTCTCCTCCCCCCGACTCCCATAGTGCAACCTTGCGGGTAGTCGACGCGCGAAATTCGGTTCATTTTGGCCGCCCCGCCACGCTTTGGCACCCATGCAGGTAAAAGATCGGCGAAAAGAAAACCGTTCTTACAAATCCAGCCCGGTCGAAGGGTTCGGGTCCCGACACCCTCTTGCGTTTGCGCCCGGTACAGAGCGGGCGCACAATGTGGCGGACCAGAAAGGAGACACCACGTATGGCAAAACAACCATCGCTCAAGCTCGACAGTGAGAAAGGCGCCATCACAAACCTCAAAGGGGAGGTGCTCTACGTCCGCAGGCAGCGCGACGCCGGCGAGATCTACGTCGCCCCCTCCACCGAGACCGCGATCTGCGCCCAGAAGCAGAAGATGACGGAGAGGGTGGGCATAAACTGGGACGGCGACCGCTGCACGGCCGCCGAGGACATGACGGTGGAGATCTGCATAGACTTCGCCGTCGAAAAGCCGAAGATAGCCGCCAAGAAGCCCAGTGCGATAGAAAGTGAGGTAGGAGACCTGTAACCGGCCTCCTGCCGGGTCCGCCCACACGCACGGGGCCGGGAAAGGACACCCTTCCCGGCCCCACTCGACACTTGTTGCGGATAAACTTCCTGGTCTGATCCGCGAGTTCCGGCCCCCACCTTCTACGGTCCCCCGACCGCGCAGCTCCTCCTTCGTTCGCAGAAGCCGGACACTACCCTGCCGGGTGCTGAAGGAAGAATCGAATCATCTCCTCGGAGGCGTCCGGCCCCTCGGGGTTGGTGAAGGCCCCTTCGGCATCTCCGCCTGACCAGGCATGGGCCAGGTCTTCGACGATCCATTTTTCCATGAGCACGCCGCCCCCCGGGCGCTCGTAGACGTATCTCACGTAATCGTATCCTCCCGGCGTCTGCTCCGGCAGAACGGCGTCCGGCTCGTCGGTGAAGCTGTCGTTGTCCATACCGTCGTCGGCGTAGTCGTTGGTCTGCGCCCACTGCGAGAGCACCTGATGGGCGTTCACGACGTCGACCACCAAATCTTCCTCCCCGTGGAAGATGATCGCCGGTAAGACTCGCGCCTCCGCCGGGCGGCCACTTTCGAAAGCGAGGCGGCCTTGCCGGTCGGGCTCCGGCCCGCCCGAGCTCTGAGCCGCTACGGCCGCCAGGGCGCCGTTGGCGGCCTCGTACTCGAGCCCCGAATGCACCCCGACGGCAGCGTAGAGATCCGGGTACGTCGCCGCCAGTATGGTGCTCATGGTTCCTCCGGCGGACATCCCGGCGACGTAGACGCGACGGGGGTCGACCCCGTATTCTTCAATGATCTTTTCGGTGGCGCCGGCGATGATCGAGGGTTCCCCCCTACCCCGCTCCTGGTCGGAGGGCTCGAACCAGTTCCAGCACCCCGACCGGTTCGCGCCCGGGTCCTGCTCCGGGTACAGAACGAGGAACTTCTCCCGTTCGGCGAGGGCGTTCATCCGCGTGCCGGCGGCGAAGTCCTCGGCGTCCTGCCCGCACCCGTGAAGCATTACGACCAGGGGCGCGGGCCGTCCGTCTTGGCTCGCGGGGACGTACAACCGATACTCGCGCTCCCCATGCTCGTTGGCGAAGGAGCCCTGTACAAGAGAATCCCTGCCCGAGCCGCCGATCCCTCCGCCGCAAGCGGCTGCGACGAGCGTCAAGAGGAACAGGGCCAACAACGCCGCTGTCCTACGCCATCCCCGCCCCCCGAGCCTTGCTTTCGTCTCCATATGTATCTAGTTCTATCCCGCGAGACCACGGCGTACGATGTCTCGCGGCTGCGTGACCTCATATCGAATCACCGGAAGCCCGTTGGCGAGCTTCGCCACGCGCTCACGGAGAGCGGAGAGTACGCTATCCCCTCGCCAGCTCAACCCCGCCTGCGGACGCGCAGCATCTCGTCGCCGCCCTTCTGAAACTCGTACGGCACCTTCTCCACGAGGGCCTCGTACCCCCTCTCTTTCAGCTCGTACATCACCGGTTCGAGGTGCGGTGACGTCTTCCCCTCTCCCCCGACCGCGTGGACCGAGCTCGCCAGAAGCGGAAATACGCGCGTCTCCTCCGCCACCCGGCACATCTCCAGGATCGAAGCCAGGTGAAACCCCTCCGAGAGTTGGACGGAGTACGTGAACAGAAAGTGCGAGCACAGCGCTAGGTCGAACGTCCCGTCGGCGAAAGGCAGCGTGGGGAGCCCGCCCTCCACGTACCGCCCCTCGCTCAGGCCCCGGGGGAAGTCCTCCAGAAATAGCTCCATGGCAGACCTCCGAACCTCCTCCAGATGTTCCGGGGAGCCCATCTCTCGCCACGAGAACCCCTTCTCGTTTGCCCGGACGCTGTCTATTATGGGCCCGAAAACATCCTCGATGCGGCTGGAGATCTCCCCGGCGGAGAAGCGGTACACGGGGTCGCAGGAGACGACCCTATAGCCCTCGCGGGTCATCTCGGCGTTGAAGCTCGAAGGACCGCCGGCGCAGTCGAGGATGTTCGCATCCAGGTCCCGCGGGGTCAGGCCGAACATCTTCGTATATTCGTCCTTCGAGCGCCCCCAGGGGACGACGTCTTCGAGCTTCACCCTCCGCCGATTCCCACTGATGGCGCGGGGGCCTGGGGGGGCTCGGCGCCGAGCTCCGCAACGCGAGAGCGGAGGGCTGAGACTATGCGATCCCTCGGCTCCTCACCCTCGCCCTCGTGCTCCAGGTCATTCGGGTCGAGAGGCGCCCCGAAGGTAACGGTGATCCCCGACGGACGGGGCAGAAATCGCCCCGGCGGCATGGCCTCGTACGAGCCGCGGATGGATACCGGCACCACCGGGACCCGATAGCGGTCGAGCAGCATCCCGATGCCGGGCTTGAACGGCTGGAGCTCACCGTCGGCGGAGCGCTGGCCCTCCGGAAACCAGACCAGGCCCTTCCCCCCTTTGAGCACCATGGAGCCGAAGGCGAGGCTCGAAGCGCCGGCCCTCTCGGCGTCAATGGGGAAAGCCTGCGCGAGGCGGCTGACGGCACGGGTCAGGGGGTTGCCGAAGGCCGCCCCCGTCCAGCCGGCCCAGTGCGTCCTGCGGAGGCTACGCGCCTCGAGCGCCGCGGCCAGGACGAACGAGTCGATGTAGCTCAGATGGTTGGGCGCCACGACGAACGGCCCCTCCTTCGGCAAGCCTGCCGCCCCCTCGACCTTCAGGTTGAAAAAGGACTTCATCAGCGCCCGGTTGAAGAGGAAGAGGGTCCGCGCCGCCGCGGATTGGAGGGGGCTCAAGGGCTCGAGGTAACGCTTCTGCTCGTCGCTCAGGGCCTCCTCGGGGTGATCTAGCGGGGAGACGCGCCGGGTGGCACCGCCCTCCCCGGAGGCCTCTGCCGCTTCGCGCAACAGGTCGCGTACGGTGTCTATGCGCGAGATGGCCTCTTCCCCGATCTCCACGCCGGTCCTCTCGCTGATCTCCATCGTGAGGTTGACCCATTCCAGAGAATCCACGCCGAGGTCGAGTTGCGGGCTCGTATCCGGGGAGATCGGCCTGTCCTCGTAGCGGCGAGCGAGGAGTTCCCAGACCTGCCGGGTGGCTCCGTCCTCCAGGATCTCGCGGTCCCCGGCGGACATCTCCTCTACGGATACGGGACCGGGGGCGGCATCCGAGCCTTCGTCCCCCGCCTTCGCCCGGTCGTAGCGGTCGAGGAGGAGATGGCGGCGGAGCTTGCCGAGCTGGGTGTACTCCAGGGGCTCGCGGGTGACGGCGTAGTCCGAGATGCGCTGGTATGAGGGGAGCCGTCTCGAGGCTTCTTCCACGGCCGCCCGGATCGCGCGGCCCGGATCTTCTCCGTCCACCTCGGACGTCTCCGGAACGATGACGGCTACGATCCGGCCGTCCTTCTGGAGCACCCCGACCTCGGCGATGGCGGGGCTTTTGGCGTAGGCCTCCTCGACCGGCTCGGGCTGGACGTTCTTGCCGCCCTCCGTGACGATGAGGGTGGATGCGCGGCCGGTGACGTAGAGGTAGCCGTCGTCGTCGAAGTAGCCGAGGTCTCCCGTTCGGAACCAGCCGTCTTCGGCGAGAACCTTTTGCGTCTCCTCGGGGCGGTTGCGGTAGCCAGCGAAGACGCCGGGCCCGCGGGCCAGGATCTCGCCCTCCTCGTTGGGCCGATCCGTACGCCCGGCGGCGTCCTCTTCATCCGGCATGGCCGCAGGGTCTACCCGGACGCTCGTATCTGGGACCGGGCGGCCGGCGCTCGAGATCTTTTTCCCGTCGGGGAGCTTGAGCGAAATTATCGGGGAGGTCTCCGTGAGCCCGTAGCCGACCGCCACCCGCCAGCCCATCCCCTCGAGTTTCTCGGCGAGCGTGGGATCCAGCGGGGCCCCGCCCGAGGCGAGGACGCGCAGGTTCGGCCCTATCCTCTTGCGCAGCGGACCCATGAGGAACCTGCCGGCGTCGACCCCGGTCCGGCGCCTCAAGCCCATCGAGAAACCCATGGTCCGCTCGAATAGCGCCGCGGCGATCCTGCCGCCGCCCTTTGCTCGCTCTTCTATGCCGGAGAAGAGGGCGTCGTAGAGGCGGGGGACGCCCACGATCAGGGAGACCTCCCCCTCCTTCAGGGCGCGGACGAGTTGCGGCCCGGTGAGCGAACGGGGCATGACGATTGGGAGACCCGCCGAAAGCGGCGTAAGCATCCCGGTTACGAACGGATAAACGTGATGGAGCGGGAGCGGCAGCAGGATGCGGTCGCTGCCCTTCAGGAGATCCGCCGTGAGCAGCGTGCTCGTCTGGAACTGGAGGTTACCGTGGGTTAGCGGCACCCCCTTCGGCGTCCCCGTGGTTCCGGAGGTGTAGAAGAGCACCGCGGGATCTTCCGGCCCGACCTCGGGCATCTCGACGGCCCCATCCGAGAGCAGGCGCAGCCAGCTCCTCCCGTCGTCCTCCTCGGCATCGAGCAGCACGAGCCTCGGTACGTCCCCCCCCGCCAGTTCGAGCTTCTCGACCTGGGGCCCCGCCGTGAAGACGAGCTTCGCCCCACAATCCGCGAGGATACCTTCCAGAGCCTCCCCTCCAAGCTGCGCGTCGAGGGGAACGACGACGGCCCCGCGCGAGATCACGGCTAGACAGGCCACGACCCACGCGGGACTGCCCCCGGCGAAGATCGCTACGTGGTCCCCTTTGGAGACCCCCACCTCCGCCAGCCCGGCGGCGAGGCGCCCCACGCGCTCCGCAAGATCGGCGTAGGACCAGCGCTCGGTCCCCTCCTTCAGCATCGCGACCAGGGCTTCTCGCTTTTCCCTCTCCGACAAGTTCCGGATGAGCGGGAGCAACGTGCGCCCCACCCCCGCTTCTTTAGCCCTCTTCTCGCGAAGATCCTCACTCAACATCTCCTGCGCCTCCTCCTCCTGGGGATCTACGGGATCATTCTGCCCGCAGGCCCAGGAACACGCATGGCTCCACGAGCACTATTTCTCGCAGCGGAGGCCCATGCGCCCCCGACGCGCCTCGCGCCACATGCCGATCGGGCCGGGCTTACCTTCGGACAGATTACGCCCGATCACCAGAGCCCCGCCCCCGTAGAAGACTCGTGAGCAGGCCGTGCAGCTCGCGCCGTTGGCCCTCGTCGAGGGGCGCCAGCACCGCCTTCTGAACGCCTTCCACCAGGGAATCGGCCTCAGAAAGCGCCTCCGTGCCGGCCTCCGTCAGGATCAACTCGTAACGGCGGCGGTCCTCCCGGTCGCGCCTGCGCTCCACAAATCCCATCCCCTCCAAATCGTCCACGAGAGCGACCATGGTAGAACGGTCGATCCACAGCTTCTCGCCTAGCTCCCGCTGGGCATGAGACCCCTCGGCATTCAACACCGACAGGGCCCCGTAGTGGCGGGACTTGAGACCCATCGGCGCGATGGCTCTATCGAACGCCTCTCGCGACATCTGCCCGGCCTTGCCGAGCAGAAAAGCGGTGTGGCGCGCCAATACCTCG
Source organism: Rubrobacter sp. (assembly GCA_016781635.1). Taxonomy (GTDB): domain Bacteria; phylum Actinomycetota; class Rubrobacteria; order Rubrobacterales; family Rubrobacteraceae; genus Rubrobacter_F. The sequence goes on along the minus strand of JADDPY010000507.1, from coordinate 11,169 downwards.
GGCGGAACACCCGTCCAGTCCCCACTATTAGAGTTCGACATTACGCCCCCACAAACGTCCTACGCTCCAAATCCCTTCCGACTCCTCGCCAAGTAGTGTGTTGCACATCTTATCGTCCTATTATATTATAATCAGTATAGCTGATTGTTTATTTTGCTGATTAATGCGACCTTCTCTGCCCGCAGGGATGGAGAAGAGAGGGGGCAGAGGGATGGTTGTCACGATAGACAAGCGGGGACTCGACGGCGTGCGTTCTGCAAACCGGACGACCTGTTGCGTGGTGGGTGGTGGTCCGGCGGGGGCGGTGTTGGCCCTGCTACTGGCGCGCCGAGGCGTGGACGTGACGCTACTTGAGGCGCATTCGGACTTCGACCGTAAGTTCCGCGGCGACACCATACACCCTTCGGTCATGGAGTTGATGGACCGGCTCGGGCTGGCCGAGGAGGTGTTGGGGATCCGGCACGTCAGGGTCGACGGCCTGACGGTCCAGACTCCGAAAGGTCCCTTCACGCCCGTGGACTTCTCGCGCCTGAAGACCCGTTTCCCGTACATGACCGTGATGCCCCAGAAGAGTTTTCTGGAGTTAATGACCCGCGAGGCCTCACGCTACCCGAATTTCCGGCTCGTGATGGGGGCGAGGGTGAGGGAGTTGGTCGAAGAAGAGGGGGTCGTCCGGGGGGTGCGCTACGAGGATCGGAGCGGCGAAGAGCAAGAGGTTCGGGCGATCCTCACGGTTGGAGCCGACGGTCGCGGTTCGCGGGTAAGGCGCCTCGCTGGGTTCGAGCCGAAGAAGACCTCGCAGCCGATAGACGTCTTGTGGTTCGAGTTACCAAAAGAGGAGGGAGACCCGGGGCAGGATTGGATCGCCCGTTTCGGTAAGGGTCGTATCGTCATACTCATCGACCGCTTCGATCGCTGGCAGGCCGGCTACATAGTCCCCAAGGGGACATACCCTGAGTTGCGAAGGGCTGGCATGACCGCGCTCAGGCGAGGTTTCGGCCGGGCGTTGCCGGAGTTCGCCGGTCGCATGGAGCACCTCAAGGATTGGAAGCAGGTCTCCTTCCTCTCCGTCGAGTCCAGTCGGTGCGAGCAGTGGCACAAGGAAGGCCTGTTGCTGATCGGAGACGCCGCGCACGTGATGAGCCCGATCGGGGGCGTCGGCATCAATTACGCCATCCAGGACGCGGTGGCGGCTGCGAACACGCTCGCCGATCCTTTGGGGGATAGCCAGGACCGGCTTGTGGATCTTCCCCGCCGCCACCTCGTAGCAGTTCAGCGCAAACGGCAGTTGCCCACACGCGTGATCCAGGCTTTCCAGGCCCTGCTCCAAAATAAGGTGTTTGCCAACGCCCTCGGCTCGGACGAGCCTTTCGCCCCACCAACCGCCGTCCGGCTCCTGCTTCGCCTACCGGGCTTGCGCGCCCTCCCGGCCCGCATCATCGCCTTCGGTCTGCTACCGGCCCGTCTGAAATAAGGAGTTGGCGGACGAACCTACTCACCACATGCGCGCGCCTCGCGTACCGACTGTGACGGGATGAGCTACCGGAAGGACCGCTACTGGTCGATCTCCTCGGGCGATGGCATAGAGGGGTAGGACGGCACGGCTTCGCCGTACTCGAGCCAAGCGACGTCGTGCGACACCCATATGTGCGCCTTTGGGTGGGCGTGAGGATTCTCGTCCAGGGTGGCGACGCGCAAGACCACGTGGGGCTGGGAGGCCCGATCCGCGAGCAGGTGCGAGCCGCACACCGAGCAGAAGTGGCGCAGCTTGCCCGGCGAGGACTCGTAGGAGGACAGCGTCTCTTCTCCCGAGAGCCAGCGGAAATGCTCCCGGTATACGCCCGCGGTCGGGGCGAAAGGGGCCGAGTGCGCCTTGCGGCACGTTGCGCAGTGACAGTGAAGAATCGACATGTCCAACCGATCGACCTCGTACACCACCGCGCCGCACAAACAGCTACCTCTCATAGATCCTCCCCTTTCGGTGACGCCCGGGACAGGGGCCTACCGCCCGATTCCAGATTATCAGGACGAGACGAGGCCTTCTTTCTTGTGTCATCGGTGCATGGGGGAGTAGCGGATTTTCAATCAGGACCGTCGGCGGACGCGACGAGGGTCCCTGCGCGTTTCCCGCGACGCTGACCCAAAAAGGGGGTGAGATTTCAGAAACGGCCGCGCCGGGAACTTCCGGGCGCCAGGCGCCTCCGGATGCTAGTTGGCGGCCGGTCCCGGTCCGCGGCTCTCAGTGCGGGTGAGCTCCAGCAGGCGGATAACCTCATCGTCCGTGACCTGCTCGAAGTCCTCGTAGTAGGAGCCGACGGCGTAGAAGTCAGCCGGGGTGTCGAGGACCACGAGTTCGTCGACTTCGGGACGCAGGAGGTCCGCCGTGCGCGGGGGGCAGACGGGGACGGCGAGGACGAGACGCTTCGGTCTCCGCTCCCTCAGAGCCAGGATCGCCGCTCTCGCCGTAGCTCCCGTGGCGAGGCCGTCGTCGACCAGGATCACCGTCCGATCTCGTACCTCCGGCTCGGGACGGTCGCCGCGCAGGAGGCGCAGCCGCCGTCCCACCTCCCGGAGCTCATCCTCGGCGGCCCTTCTTACGTGCTCTTCCGAGAGCGTCAACCCCCGGACGATGCGCTCGTTTACGACGAGCACACCCCCCTGAGCCACGGCCCCGATGCCGAGCTCGGGCTGGCCCGGCGCGCCGAGCTTGCGCGCGATGAATATATCGAGCGGCGCTCCCAGGGCGCGCGAGACCTCGGCCCCTACCGGCACGCCTCCCCGCGGGAGCGCAAGCACCATCGGTTCCGAGCCCCCGTATCCAGCGAGCCGCGCGGCGAGGCGCCGTCCCGCATCTGTCCGGTCTTTGAGGATCACCTCTTCTCCCTGCAAAGCCTAGAGCACCGGAAGCACCGTCGCCCCCGACAGCCCACCCCTTACGGGCTTTTCTCTCTCAAGGGGCATAGTCCTCGTCGCTGGGTCCCGCGAGCGGGTCGGTAATCGGCGCGTCGGGGTCGAACTCGTATGGCTCGAAGTTGACCGAGCCACAGTTCGGACAGGAGAGCTCGTCCTCCTCCTGCACCACGGGGTTCACTTGCGCCCGGTGGTCCGAGAACACCGTCCCGCATACCGTGCAGGCAAATCGCGTATCAGTCAGATCAACCACCCCCACGTTCTCTCGTTCGACTTTTATGACCCCTTCAGACGCGGTCCTGCGCCGCCTCGTTCCCGGTCATCCGGGCACAGTGGGCGCAACAGAAAAAAGAACTACCTGCCTGTACACCGTGACCGATAACCTTGACGCCGCAATGTTCGCAGACAGGCGCTAGAGCATGTATGGCGCACTCGAAGCTGTCGAAGACGTGCGTCGCGCCGGCCGACGTGACCTCGAAAGCTCCGTCGTAGTCATTGCCACAAACCTCGCATTGGGCCATCTCGCTACCCCTTTCTACCGCTCGCTTACGTCGATCGTAACGCCTACGATTCCCCGACGAGCCCCGACCGAAACGGCCCCCTCCGCACCGTAGAAAATGCTGCTTCAAACCATGGTACGGGCCGCGGTTTGGCCGTTGGGGGCGGGGGTAGAGACGGGACATGACAGAAGACGGCGGTTTCAGGGAGCTTGTTGGTACGGAACTCAAGGAGTCCGAAGAGGGGCGCGCGGTGATGGAGCTGCGGGCTGAGGACAGGCACCTCAACCCCGGCGGAACCGTACACGGGGGCGCGGTCTCGACCCTTATAGACGTCTCGATGGCCGAGGCCCTAAAGCCGATGATCGACGAGGAAGAGCGGCCGGTGACGATCGAGATGAAGGTGAACTACCTCGAGCCGGGCAAGCCGGGCACGCTCGTGTGCACCGCCAAGGTCCGCAAGAGCGGCGGGCGCATCACCATCACCGAGGCCGAGGTCACCCAGCAAGAGAGCGGCGAGGTAGTCGCCCTCGCCACGGGCACCTACACGCGCATCAGCTAGAAACTTCCTTCCCAGGGGAGCACCTCGAAGCCGGAGCCCTCCGAGATCTTCACCCGGTGCACCTCCTCGAAACCCTCCGCTCGCGAGGGCGGCACGAGCTTTTTGGCCGTGGCGAAGATCGCGACGTTCGGTACCCGCGCCTTCCCTTCCCTGCGTCCGTTGCGTTCGCGCGAGTCGCGCGTTCCGGACTCGAAATAGTAGGCGATGGCGCGCGCTCCGTGCTCGCGCGCCAGCTCGATCAGGGACGCGCGGTCCTCCAGGGTGGGATTCGTGTTGTCCACGACGGCGGAGCGGCCCGACCGGAGCGCCTCTCCGACGAGTTGCTCCTGCCGGCGGCCACGGTTCTTGTTGTGGCGAAAGAGGTCTTTGCTGACGTGCTCGTGGGTTTCGGCGAAGCGCTCGTGGTAAAAGGTACTCTTTCCGGAGGCCTGCAACCCGACGAAGATGACGAGGTCCGGCCTCTCCCCGGGTTCGCTCAGGCCCTCCTGCCCCCCTCCATCAGCGCTAGGTCCACGAAGCGGTCCCAGTTCTCGGCGATCCTGCCGGCCATCGCCTGCTCCTCGGCGCGGTTCTCGCGGGCCACCCGGGCGGTCTCCTCGTCTCCCGCGCGCACGGCCATCCGCTCCAGGATCTCATAGGACGCTATCTCGAGGTGCTCCGTCACGAACGCGTCGCGCGCGTTCTGCACCGGCTTGTCGCTCCGGAACACGTCGAAGATACCCTTCGCCTGCGCGGATGCTATCGCCGAGACGTCCTTGCCCAGCGAAGCGAGCCCGAGCCCCCTCAGGGCCTCCAGGCGCACACGCAGCCGCTCCTGCTGGCGCCGGGATTCCTCCCTATGAACACGGAACATCTCCCTGAGCTCCTCGTCACTCGTCGTCAAGATGATCGAGTCGAGCATCAACCCGACGTTACCCTCCAGGGCGTGGACGTCCTGCACGTACTCTATAAGCCTGCCGCGCATTGCTTCGTTCTCCACCATCTCTCCCTCCTTGGACTTAGTCTTCCCCGCTATCATCCGATCCGGACCATCCGAAACTGCCCGATGGGGCGGCCCCCGAGCGTCGCCGTCCCGAGCCAGAGGCCCGGCTCTCCCGGCCTGAGCTCGTCTACCCAAGAGGAGAACGGCGGGTCGTAGGTTAGGGCGACGTGCTCGGCACGATCGTCCAACCGAAACGGCCAGCGCAACAGGGGCCCGACCCGGGTTTCGCCCCTCTCCCCCCGAACCTGTTTGCGCACCCCGATCATGGGCGGCAAAAGACCGCCCGTCCGCTCGACCCTCCAGTAACCGTCCGGGAGGTTCAAGGTCCGGTCCTCCCCCTTCAGGCGCGTTGCAGGTAGGTCGGGGGGACGCTCTGACCGGTCTCCCCCACGCTCCTCATCCCGCAGCCGCTGGAATCGTCGCGGTTCGCGAAGCGGAAGCCTTTGTCCTGACACTCTTCCTGGAGGACGGACTTGCCGTCCTCCGTCACGCCCCTCGAATCGGGGTCCTGAACATCCTCATGGATCAAACGATCCTCTTCGTAGTGCTCCCGGGAAAACTCCTTGCCTCGGGTCGCCATCATCCAACCTCCTTGCGAGCTTCTTGCGGGACGGGCCACGCGAACCGGTCCCCGGAGCCTTTCGGAGTTTCTTACCCGCTGGCGGGCGCCGCAAGCACCTGCATCGTGCGGGCAGTGCGGAGGCCACCCGGAACTAGGAGCCGTCCCCGCCGACGTCCTCCGAGACCTCGGCGCCATCCGCCACCTTCTCGCCACTGTAGATGCTGACGCCCTCCGCGAGGATGGCCCCCTCGCCCACCACGATGCCGTCCCCGAGGGCACACCCTCTCCCGAGCCTGGCGCCCGCTCCGATCTCGCAGGATCCACCGACGAGAGCGCCGTCGAGCACTGCTCCCTCCCCTATGAAAGCCCCTTCGGCGACGGTGCTGCGGGCCACCGTGGCCCCGGCCGCCACGGAGACGCCCGGCGAGAGGATCGCGTACGGCCCGACCGTGGCACCCTGCGCGATCCGGACGCCGTCCCCGAGGACGACCGGTCCCTCTAGAGAACCCTCGTCCGCCTCGACGCCGTCCCCGACAAAGATGCCCTTATGCTTCTCCTCGCCGGGCGGTTTCACGCCGCGGACCACGCCGTCCAGGACGGCGCGCTGGGCGTCCATGTACTGCTCGATGTTGCCGATGTCCTCCCAGTAGGAGGGGTCCTCCATCACGTAGCCGTAGACAGGACGGCCCTCGTCGAGGAGCTTCGGGAAGAGCTCCTTCGACCAGTCGTACTCCTGGCCCGAGGGGATCTCGTCCAGCACCCCGGGCTCCACCACGTAGATCCCGGTGTTCGCCGTGTACGAGAAGACCTCGTCCTCGTCCGGCTTCTCCAAGAACCTCTGCACGCGCCCGTCGTCCCCCAGGATGACTATGCCGAACTCCGAAGGGTCGTCGACCTTCTTGAGCACCAGGGTCACCTCGGAGCCGCGCTCCTCGTGGAACCCGACGACCGCCCCGAGGTCCACGTCCGTCATCGCGTCCCCCGAGACCACGACGAACCGCTCCCCGAGCTTGCCCTCGACGTACTTCACCGAGCCCGCCGTGCCCAGAGGCTCCTCCTCGACGGAGTACTCCATCTCGACGCCCCATCGCGAGCCGTCCCCGAAATGCTCGCGGATAACCTCCGGCATGTACTCGAGGGTGGCGACGATGTTCTCGAAGCCGTAGCGCTTCAAGAGGTTGACGATGTGCTCCATACACGGGACGTTCACCACGGGGATCATCGGTTTGGGCTGGGCGCTCGTCAGCGGCCTCAGCCTCGTCCCCTGCCCGCCGGCCATAATAACGGCTTTCATAAAATCCCTTCTCCATACCTCTTTACACAACAATCTTCGCAACTCGGAAACTTACCCCATCTGAGGGCTCCCTACCTCACCCCAGTAGGCTACCCGCGCCGCGCCCGATCCAAGACCCCAATGGCGCCCGATCGGTCGTGTGATTAGGATGGCCCGTGGTTTGTTGATCGTCGCGGAAGGAGGCGTCTTGGATCTCGGTCTCGAGGGGAAGCTATTCGTGGTGGGCGGCGCGAGCCGTGGACTCGGGCGAGCCGTCGCGGCGCAACTCATGGCGGAGGGCGCCCGCGCGATCCTGGTTTCTCGCGACGAGAACGCCCTCTCGAAGACCGCCCGGGAACTCGGCGAGGGGGCCTATCCCGTCGCGGCGGACCTCTCCGATCCGTCGAGCGTGAACAGAATATCCGGGGCCATCTCCGAGAGCGGGGACGAGCTCGGCGGCGTCCTCGTCAACTCGGGAGGGCCGCCGTTTGGTCCCGCGCTGGAATTGGAAGACGAGCAGTGGCTCGCCGCCTTCGGGTCGCTCATAGTGGGACCGCTACGGCTCCTCCGCGCGCTCGTCCCCGTTATGGGCGACGGCGCATCCGTCCTCTTCGTCACCTCGTCCTCGGTGCGACAGCCCATCCCGAACCTCGACGCCTCGAACGTCCTGCGCCCGGGCGTGGCCGCCCTCGCCAAATGCCTCGCCCGCGAGCTCGCGCCTAGGGTGCGGGTCAACAGCCTCGCCCCGGGGCGCATCGACACCGAGAGATCCCGCTCCCTCGACGCCTCGAACGCCAGGGCACTCGGCGTCGCGCTGGAGGAACAACGCGCCCGGGCGAGCGGCGCCATCCCGATGGGCCGCTACGGGGAGCCCGAGGAGTTCGGCCGGGCCGCCGCCTTCCTCCTCTCCCCCGCCGCCTCCTACATAAACGGCGTCTCCTTGCAGGTCGACGGAGGGTCGGTCTCGGCGCTCCCTTGAGGACGAGGCTCCACCCGAAGACAGGCGAGCTCTGAAAGGGCTCGTCCCTTGCGCCGCCGCATCTCCTCGTTCTGGCGGGGCAATCCACGAGGCTCGTGAGCCCGGCCCGGGGCACCCGGAGAGGACGGGCCGGGCAATACCTGGAAAAATTGGGAGTATCGCGTGTGCTGGATCGCATTGTCAGGTAACATCTGCGTCAACGTTCCTGAGTTGCTTCGCTCCTTGGGGCCTTCTGCCCGAGCGTAGCTTGTAGCGTTTCTGCCGCGACACTCTGTCGCACCCCTATCAGATCACCAAGGTACGTTTCCTGTCGTTGGGTCGGTGCTAGCAATTTTCTGGCACCGGAGGAAAGGTTCAAGGAGAAGATGCTTGACGGCACGAGGCTCGTCGGGTGTCATGAAAGGGAGGTAGCAAGATGCAGGACGTGCGGGAAAGAGAGAGGCACGAGATCGGAGCCGTGTTCTGGATTTCGGCCGCGTTCGCGCTGGGGTTCATCTTGTGGGGCGTGATCGCGCCGGGAAACTTCGGCGCCGTGACGCAGGGTGTCTTCGAGTGGGTGGTCTCCAATCTGGGCTGGTTCTACCTGTTAGCGGGGAACTTTTTCCTCCTCTTCGTGGTCGTCCTCGCCCTCAGCCGTTACGGCAAGCTCAGGCTCGGCAAGGAGGGCGAGAAACCCGAGTTCAGCCGCTTCGCGTGGTTCGCCATGCTGTTTCAGGCGGGGATGGGTCCGGCCCTCATCTTCTGGGGGGTCGCGGAGCCCCTCGCCCACTACAACAGCCCGCCCTTCGGGTTGGCCCAGCCGGGTAGCGTGGAGGCCGCTCAGGTTGGCATGCAGTACACCTACTTCCACTGGACGTTCCACCCGTGGGCCATGTATGCCATAGTCGGGCTCGCGGTGGGGTACTTCAGCTTCCGCAACGACGAGCCCGGCCTCATCAGCCCGGTCTTCAGGCCGCTGCTCGGCAACCGCGTGGACGGACCGCTAGGCAAGACCATAGACGTCCTCGCGGTCCTCGCGGTGCCGTTCGGCGTGGCCGTCTCCCTGGGTTCGGCCGGACTCCAGCTCACCTCCGGGCTCGGCCAGACCTTCGGGACGCCGACCGGGATCATCGCTCAGCTCGTCGTCATCGGCGTTACCACCGTGGCGTTCATGATCTCGGCCTCCACGGCGGTCGAGAAGGGGGTCAACTACCTCAGCCAGATCAGCTTGTACCTGGCCGCCATACTGCTCGTCTTCTTCCTCGTCATAGGCCCAACCGCTACCCAGCTCGGCGCCCTCACGCAGGGTGTGGGCGACTACGTGGGCGGCCTCATCCCCATGAGCATGAGGCTCAACTCCTTCGATCAAGACAACGCCTGGCTCGGAAGCTGGACCGTCTTCTACTGGTCGTGGTGGATCGCCTGGTGCCCGTACGTGGGCCTGTTTATCGCGCGAATCTCGCGCGGGCGCACCATCCGCGAGTTCGTTCTCGGCACCGTCCTCGGCCCGAGCCTGGTCACCTTTATCTGGGTGGCCGTGTTCGGAGGGTCGGCGATCTACCTGGACCGGACTCAGGGCGGCGGCATCGCCGAGAGGGTCGTCGCCGACCCGGCCGCCGGCATGTTCGTATTCCTCAACCAGTTTCCGCTGGCCCTGCCTCTCTCGATCCTGACGCTCCTCGTGCTCTGGATCTTCTTCGTGGCCGGCGCCGACGCGGGGACCATCGTGCTGGGCAGCATGTCCACCGGCGGCGTTCAGAACCCGAAGCGCTGGATCAAGCTCGCCTGGGGCTTCGCGATGGCGGCGATCGCGGGGATACTACTCGTCGCCGGGGGCCTGGGAGCCCTGCAATCGGCCTCCGTCCTGACCGGGGTGCCGTTCGCGTTCATCATGGTCTTGATGTGCGTCTCCTTCCTGAAGCACCTGCGCACCGAGGCGCGGGGAGGGGGGCTGCAAGGGAGCCAGGGCAAGACCGACGCCAGCGTCGCGGATCGCCCGAGGGAGGCGCCGACCGCGAGACGGCTCCCGCCGGGCCGCCCCGCGCCGGGCACGGCGTTCACGGCCGAGCCGCCGCCGGATACGGGCAGGATGGAACAGCCCGGGATCGGGGAGCCCGGGATGGAGGGCCGATGATCCCGAAATCTGCCCGCGAGATCTCCCGACGATGGGCCCTTGTCCTCGCGGTCGTCATCCTGCCGCTAGCCGCGAGCTGCGGCGGGTCCACCAGCGGCGCTAGCGGAGGCAACGCCGCCGAGGGGAGCGAGAACAGGATAACCGGCGACCAGTTCAGGCTGAGCGGCACGCAGAAGACTGCCCAGTTCACCGTCGGCTCCGAGGGTTTCACCGAGCAGCAGGTCCTCGGCGCCATCACCACCCGGGCCCTGGAGGCCGCCGACGCCACCGTCATCGACCGAACCGGCCTCGGCGGCAACGAGGAGGTGCGCCAGGCACTCCTAGATGAGGAGATAGATCTCTCCTGGGAGTACACGGCGACGGGCTGGCTCGTCCACCTCGGCGAGACCAGGTCCATCCCCGACCCCCAAGAGCTCTACGAGAGCGTGGCCCGCCAGGACCTCGAAGAGAACGGCATCAGGTGGCTCGAACCCGCTCCAGGGAACGACACCTACGCCATCGCCGCGAGCGAAGAGACCCGCCGGGACCTGGGCGTCCAGAACATTTCGGACCTCGGACGCCTCGTCGAGGAGCGCCCCGAGGAGGCGACGCTCTGCTTCAACAACGAGGATGACTTTCGCACCCGGTTCGATGGGCTGCCGGGCATGGAGCGAGCCTACGGGTTCCAGTTCCCCGAGGAGAACCTGATCGAAGTCTCCCTCGACGCGGTCTACGGGGCCGCCGCGGACGGCGAGATCTGCAACTTCGGCGTCGTCTTCACCACCAGCGGCCTCCTCCGGGAAGAGAACCTCGGTCTCCTCGACGACGACAAGAACTTCTTCGCCGTCTACAACCCATCCCTCACCATGCGGCGAGACACGCTCGAGAACTACCCGCAGCTTGAGGAGATGTTCGCCCCTATCGCCGAGGGCCTCGACACCGAAACGCTCCGGAGCCTGAACTACGCCGTCGAAGTAGAAGGAAAAACCCCTGAAGCGGTTGCCGAAGGATGGCTCCGGGATAACGGCTTCATAGAGTAACGACTCTCTCCGGGCATGCTGCCAAGAGAAGACCGGCCCCGCTTCCACAAGCGAGCGGGGCCGGGTTGCGCTACCCACGCTACGGCGGCCCTCGCAACATTTATCGAAAAAGTCGAGCTTCTCCAAGAAACGCGCTGTCAGCCCTCAGCGAAAACGGAGAATCGAAGGCTGGCGGCTGACGACGGGGTGCGCAAGAGCGACGCTTCCGCCCCGCCACAACTTAGAGCTTGCGCCAATAGGCTGGATACTTTTCACACTTGCCGGTTCTGAGA
>JADDPY010000161.1 GCA_016781635.1 Rubrobacter sp. | reverse complement strand
ACCTGGGGCCACTCCCCCACCCCGCCGTCAGCGGTGACCGGATCATCGCGCTCGGCCATCTGGTCGAGGTGCAGCCGCTATCGAGCCCGAGAGGCGATGAGAATGGCAATCGAACCCGCGGATCCTCCGACGAGGTACACCTAGGTGACGGTGCCCCGGCCGCTCAGCTGGTCGGCGTCGTTGTAGTTCGAGGTGGTGGTGACGGTGCCGAGAAGCCCGGGGACGTTCTTCGCTGGCGCCGCCATTGGCGGGAACGCCGAGGCTCGGCGTGCCCTTCGCCCCCCGCAGGGAGAAGGCCACCGAGGCGTCCTCGGAGTCTCCAGCCCGTCCCAGCGGCAGTACTCGCCGGAGCTGAGGGAGCGGGCGGTTCAAACAGAACTACTTCCTTGGTCGACGAACAACAAACCAGTAATAGGTGGGAAAGAAAAAGGCACCGTAAGCAGCATGTGCCAACAACCAATTCCCGTGGTAGTTGCCTGTGAGCAGGAGGCCAGCATAGATCAAGACGTATAGCAGACCAGCAATAAACAACACACGCTGAATGTCCCTCATTGGTCTCCCAGGTCAGCCACAGGTGTTTTGGCCTGATCACTACGAATCAAATCACACCTACACTCGTGACCTATATAGGTCGCCCAAGTAGAGGGCAAGGGCTAAGCTCAGGGCTGTAAGCACCGTCGCAAGGAGCGATGCGTCGTCATCGAGACCGATACCAAGCGCTCGGCTGACAACGACGACTACGAGCATGACCGCAATGGCTCTCCCCAAATGTACCATATGCCACTTGAGTCCCTGATGTTGTTCATCGTCTCGTTCGGGATAGGCAGCTTTAGAGGCGAGGCCGAGTCTGTAGAGCATGAAACTGAGAAAGCGGCTGATCAAAAGAAGACCTCTTTAATCGCCCCGATCCCACAAGAGATACCAAGAGCGATAGGATTCTGCTTGGCTGGAGCCGTGATTATATTGAGTGCAACCTTACCTACGAAGGCCGTGGTTACACCCTTCGCACAGCCAATCTGGACCTCGCTTCTGACGCCAGGACAGTCCTGATAGGGCAGGCAGGGCGTAGTAACGACGGGGTTGAAAGAGAGCGTGCCGTTGGGGTCAACGAAGTTCACCGGGTTCCCACCCGCATACAGGTAGGCGTTGGCTTCCTGTCCTGACGGGTCGGGCTGCGTCCACCGCCCCAGCTCCGGCTGGTAGTACCGCGCCCCCATCTTGTAGAGGCCGGTGGCGGCGTCCTGGTACTGCCCGGTGTAGCGCCAGGGGTTGAAGACGTTGGTCAACAGCGCCTTGGTCTCGGTGGTGACGCCGAAGGGGTCGTAGGTGTAGGAGTTGGTCACCGAGCCTGAGGAGCTGGTCACCGCCACCACCGAGCCCAGGCCGTCGAAGAGGTAGTAGGAGCGGT
>JADDPY010000329.1 GCA_016781635.1 Rubrobacter sp. | reverse complement strand
ACCTTGCTGGGCTACCGCAGGAGTGGTCACACAAATAAGCGCAGCAGCGCCTACGAGAAGAGCTTTACGCATTTGAATTCTCCATAAATGTTGTTGCCAGCAAGAGTTCGCTAGTCGAGTTGGGAACGTCCGCAATGCATTCTGAGTTGCGTCGCCAATATCGAATCCCAGCCAGATCAGGTGCTTGATCTTCCGCATTGGGTTCGATGTTGCGTCCATAGCACCCGCCACGAGCGGCTGGCACGCATTGATTGTTCGGATCGTCAGGATTCCCTCGGGAACAGCTATTCGTCTTCCCGAGAGAAGGGCGGACCGGCTGATCCGATCCGCCCCTAGTCGATCGATTAGTCGAGAAGCTCTGCTTCGTCGTTCGAAGACGAGATGTCGGTGATGCTGTCGAGCATGTTATCGACGTCGTTGTCGGTGCTGGCGTCGGTGTTATCCGTGTCAGCGCTGGTCGAGTCAGAGGACGATTCACCGTCTTCGTCCGTGTCGGAGCTCTCGTCCTGGAAGCTGACGCCGTCGTTGCTGGCATCAGCATTGGCGTCGGCGTTCTGGTCCGTGTTGGTGTCGTTGTTGGTGTCGTTGTCGTTCTCGTCAGCGCTGAAAACGTCTGAAAGCGGGCTTCTCGCCATTGTTCATCTCCTTTGAGGTTCATCACGAGCATGTTTTCTTCCTTGCTCGCGTTGATCGCTTGGATCGAATGTAGAAACTCTAGGAAAATCAACACGTTCCGGCCCTTGAACCGTGATCCGGCGGCGCAAAAAACGGCTCGGAAGGCTCAGGTCGGTTGATCTGGCGCCGAAACAAGGCCGCCTTCTCGGCCGTTTTTTTGGCGAATGTTGAGCAAAGATGTCGTTCCGCTGCGGAAACAGCGCAATACGCTGAAGCACCATCACAGGTCTTTCCAACACCCCTAATCTTTGCCGCTCCAGCTCTCACATGAAGTTCGTCAGTTCGATGTACCCGCGCAGGAGGGCTGCTGCAGGCACCAAAGGCAGCCTCCTCCCCTGCCAGCAAATTTGGAAATTCGTCTCGCATCACTGCGAGCATCAGAAGGCAACCCAAGTCGGTCGTTTAGCGGCTCGACTTCGACAGGGATCTCAGGGAGCCCCTCTCATCTATGGCTCCACCAAGTGAACGCTGCAGCCTATTCGCCCCGAACATCTTCAGCTCCCCGAGCCCGACCGCGACAGTGCAACCGTCCCGTTCAACGGCTAGTGTCTTATCATCGGCAAGGTGGACCTGCTCGGCTTCTATCGAACGGGGAAGAAGAGCCGTATCGGATCGAGCGTGCCAGCTCGACCGAGTAAGCGCATCAAGATTTGAAAGGCTCGACCTTCCCGTTGCCGAAGGGAACAGCCAATCATCCAAGTGGCGGAGAATGCC
>JADDPY010000191.1 GCA_016781635.1 Rubrobacter sp. | reverse complement strand
TCGGCCGTGGATTACGGCGCGCCGTCTCGGTGCCGAAGTCGGGGCAGGGTCGGCTCTACACGAAGCGCCACGGGGAGCGCGCTGTTCCAGCCGTCACATCAGTCGAGGGGAGACCGGTTACTCAACTGGGCAGCAATGAGACGGGCAATCGCCAGCGTCGCGAGAACTGACGATGCTATCGCTAACAGGCAGCCATCCTATATATGCGTTACGGCAAAGCACCCCGGCCACAATTGCCGCCGGCACTGTCCCTCGCCAGTTGCTCAGGGCTCGGAAGACGAAGCCCCGGAAGAGGAACCCTCGCGAGCGGCACGGCTACTGCCACCATAACGAGGACCAGCAATGCCTGCGACGCGCTTTCGTCGGCGGCCAACCGGTCCGTGATGTTCGGTCCGTCGTCCCCGAGAGAGTACGTCGACCCATGCTGCGGTGAGGAGTGCTCCGGCGATCGCCGCGCCGATGCCCCCGGGAAGCTCCGGTCACAAGCGCCGTAGAACCAACCAAAGAAGCGGGGCATTCGTCTCGGGGAACTTCCTACTTGGGGATCAGAAGGGAAGCCAATAGGCCCCTGATCTTTACTTTCCATCTGCGCCACCTGGCAGTAGCACCTCCTCCCACCCGTCCGGGAGCGACGGTACGTCCCAGGACATAGGCGGTTTGCACCGCGACCACCCAACGTCACAAAGGGGAGTACGCTCGTCACGGCGCGCATTACCCGCATTCCCTCGAGCCGAATGTGACGGGCCTCTTCTTCCGAGAACACGTTGCGCCGCATTGCGTAAGAAAAACTTCTTCATCTTTCCACGCTGCTGTCGCCCAATCCGGTGAGACGACGACATCTAGAATGTAGTCCATTGTATCGACACGGATTGGCGTGCGTACCAGCGGCCTCTGCAGGTTGACGTACCAGCACCTGAGGGCACCGTCATGATCCCAAAGTGCCACGGTGGCGTAGGAGTCACCGGCTCGAACGTGGTGCAAAGCACCGCCTCCAGTCCAGACGCGCCGCCGCCAATCCGCACCGAGTTGAATATCGCTACGACTCATATCCCCGCGGGCGTTAGTTGGGAGGAAATACGTGCTACCGGGGGCGACATAAAAGACGATGGCGTCGTCGGAGTCCTCCACCACACGAGCCGGGGTGGCCGACCGGACATGGCCCCGCCATACGTCACGGCGGACAATCGATGTGCCGGGAGGCCACCGTCCTCCAAGTTTGATCATACCCTCTGACCCTGCGACGGCTCTCGGGCAAGCGATGAGGTCACCAGACAGAACTTATGACCCTCGGGGTCGAGCATCACTTGGAACGAGCCGTC
>JADDPY010000166.1 GCA_016781635.1 Rubrobacter sp. | reverse complement strand
GTCCCATCGCGTGGTGTAGCTTCGCCGGCTTGGTGACGGCGATCTCCGGCGAGGCCGGATTGATCAGGCTGCCATTGGGGGCAGCGTGACGATCGGATCATCGCTTAGTTGAGCGACGCTTTCCAGTGTCATGTATCGGGCACGCTGGACGGCCCATTCGTCGTTCTGTTCCAGCAAGATGGCACCGACGAGGCGGGTGATCGCATCCTCGTCCGGGAAGATGCCGACGACGTCGGTGCGCCGCTTGATCTCGCCGTTGAGGCGCTCGAGCGGATTTGTGCTGTGCAGCTTCGTGCGGTGCTGCGGCGGGAACGTCATGTAGGCGAGCACGTCCTCCTCGGCGCTGTCCATGAGTGTGGCAAGCTTTGGAACAGTCGGCCTAAGCTGATCGGTGACCTTTCGCCACTGGAGCTTGGCGGCCTCGGCGGTCTCCTGTGCGAAGGCAGTGGCGATGAAGGCCGAGACGACACGGCGGCCGCTTCTGCCGGCATGGGCGAGGGCGTTGCGCATGAAATGCACACGGCAGCGTTGCCAGGTGGCGCTGAACACCTTTGAGACGGCAGCCTTGATGCCTTCGTGCCCGTCCGAGATGACGAGCTGCACTCCTCTGAGGCCCCGCCGGGCGAGGCTGCGCAGGAAGTCGGTCCAGAACACCTCCGCCTCGGAAGCGCCGGTCGTCATGCCGAGCACTTCGCGGCGGCCGTCGCTGTTGGCGCCGACGGCGGCGATCACGGCCACCGAGACAATGCGACCGTTCTGGCGGACTTTGACGTAGGTGGCATCGATCCAGAGGTAGGGCCAGTCGCCTTCGAGCGGCCGGTCGAGGAAGGCGTTCACCCGTTCATCAATCTCCTGGCACAGACGGCTCACCTGGCTTTTGGAGATCCCGCTCATCCCCATCGCTTTGACGAGATCGTCGACCGAGCGGGTCGAGATGCCTTGGATATAGGCCTCCTGGATAACGGCGGTCAGCGCCTTCTCCGCCAGCCGCCGCGGCTCCAGGAAGCAGGGGAAGTAGGAGCCCTTCCTGAGCTTGGGGATCCGGAGCTCGACCGTGCCGGCGCGGGTCTCCCAGTCACGCTCGCGATAGCCATTGCGCTGGGTCAGCCGCTCGAGGCTCTTCTCCCCGTAGCCGGCGCCGGTGAGGGCGCCCACCTCCAGCTCCATCAGCCGCTCGGCGGCAAAGCCAATCATCTCGCGCAGGAAATCAGCGTCCGGGCTCTTTCCCAAGAGCTCCTGCAGGTCCATCTTGTCGTTGGTCATCGGTGCATCTCCGTAAGTTGAGTTAGGCAACCCAACCTTACCTGAAGATCGCCGATGGCCACCCCCGCGAAGCTGACCGACCGCTACAGCGCTGTGGAAGGCGCGCGGCCGGTCAGCTTCGCTACCGCCGAGCTACACCACCAAC
>JADDPY010000361.1 GCA_016781635.1 Rubrobacter sp. | reverse complement strand
GACGCCGTGGGAGAGCCAGGCGTTCGGCATGGCCATCGCACTATCCAATGGGGGACACTACGACTGGGAAGAGTTTCGCCAGCGGCTCATCTCGGAGATCGGTGGTTGGGAAAGATCCGACGAGGACGAACGCGCCGTGTGGAACTATTACCGCCACTGGCTGGCCTCGTTCGAAGCCCTCGTCAAGGAGAGGGGCCTCCTCTCCGAAGAAGAGATAGACGAGAGGACGTCCGAGTTCTTGTCAGGAGCCAGAGACGAACACCACCATCACTAAGGCGCTCGGCGTGACGTGGGTTGGCAAAGAAGGCCCGTTCTAGCGGGCTTTGATTCTCTAGGAGGTGCTTACCGTGTTAGCTAGTGTGAACAAGGATTTCGTCGGGGTTTGGTGGATAGTCGCTCGCTGGATAGTCTCCGCGCTGCTCATTCTTGGCGGTCTTTTCCTCGTGTATCTGGTCCTTTTCGACCAAGGTGCCTCGTTGCAGGCCTTGACCGAAGGCACCGCTGTGCAGCCGAGCTATCTGCACGAACTGTTCCACGACAGCCGGCACCTGGCCGGGGTTGCGTGTCATTAATAGGGTGATGCGCGAAGCTCGACCATGGGGCTGGTTCCGCGCCGCCATCGCCGCTGGCTTAACCGCGGGTCTCTTAACGGCGGCGTTCAACATCTTGGTTTCCGAACCTGTGTTGGACGAAGCGGTCAGGTTGGAGGCTAGCGCGTCGCCGACGGGTGCGGCGCCGGAAGAAGATGTCTTCACCCGCGGGCAGCAGCACGCCGGGATGATCCTCGGCCAATTAGCCTTGGGGGCGGGTGTGGGGCTCATCTTCGTGGGGCTGGGGTACTTGCGGGGGGATCAAAGCCCCGGCCACGGTCGTCGGAGATTCTGGCTTATCTTAGCCGGGATGTTCGCCTGGTCATTCACGATCCTGCCTGCGGTGAAGTACCCTGCGCTGCCGCCTGGGGTGGAATCCACACTTCATGTAGGCGAACGCCAAGCGGCTTACCTCGCGTTGGCGATGTGCGGCGTGTTGGGGGTGCTGGCGGCCGTTTGGGCGGTCCGGCGAACGGCACGGGGACGGTTCTCGGCCCGGGGTGGAATAGCCGCTCTGGCTCTGTTGGCCCCCGCTGTCCTGGCGTTTTTCCTTTTGCCTGATGACGGTGTCGTTGACACCGTACCTTATGGCATCGAGTTTCCATACCGATTGGTGTCTATAACCAGTCAACTGTTGTTCTGGTTGTCGCTCGCTTTTATCGGGTGGTGGTTGCTGAACGAGCCGGCTGGAGGAGAGTCTCGAAGGAGGTTGAGAGTTAGTGGCAAAGCCGCCGAACGTTGAACAGCTCA
>JADDPY010000285.1 GCA_016781635.1 Rubrobacter sp. | reverse complement strand
TGGTGTTATCTGGTTGATTTTATTGTATCACGCCCTCTGGGAGGCGTCGGAAGCTGTGGGAGCAGGCAGATGAGCACGACCTCGACGAAGTGGCCGGCGAAGACAAACCCGTCCTCGTAGGTGAGGCAGACGTCAGCTGACGGCTCAGGCCGCGTCACGCTCCTCCAAACGACGCTCGATGCGCTCCAGGGCCTGCTGCATCTTGTCGTTGCCGTCTCGACTTTCGACGCTGTCTTTGAAGATGAAGTACTTGCTGAGGAGAATCAGGGCGCCGACTTGGTGGTACTCCGAGGCCAGGTTCTCAAACGTCGTCTCCATCCATGACAGCACCCACGGCTCGCTGCCGTGCGGGTAGGTGTTGGTCCAGAAAGTGAACAGCGCGTGCAGCGCCCAGGTGGCGAGCCAGCCTGCCAGGTAGACAATTCCCAGGCTGTAGTCGCGCCACAGCCGGGTCACTTCTCCTCCTCGAACATGCTCTGGCTGGGGTAATCCGCCTTCTTCACGTAGCGGGCTGGATCGTGGGTGAAGGTATTGATCTTGCCGCAGCGTTCGCACTTGATCTCAAGCAACGGCTTGTCCGGATCGCGCAAGGGTCCCTGACGCTTGTCTAGGAGCTCCAAGCTGGTTCGCAGCAGCAGTTGGTGGCAACGGGTACACCTCAAATCCTCAAGCATTGTCCTCCTTGGTCACAGACGGATAGAGCTTGGCAAAACCCTCCTTAACCAGCCATTCGTTCATGTTCGTCCCGTCCTTGCTGATAAATGTCCCAACGTACCGGCCATATTTTTCCTTTCTTAGCTTGGTTGTTCTCAGCGTGCAGATGGAGCCTTCGGGCAACTTCTCCAGCACGATATCCTTCGCCACTTTCCCATCCTCAGTGTTCATTTCCGGAGCATCAATGCCTTCCCAGCGGATGGTGAGCTTGATGCTAGGGTTGAGGGTGATGTCGAAGCCGGGGTCAATTGGCCCAAGAAAGACCTCTGCCCGGGTCGTGTCAGCATCTATGTGCCGGATGATCTTGCAGGTGTATTCGTAGTTGGTTTGTCGTAGTCGCAGATTCCTCCTTACTCGGCCATATTCGGCCTGATAATGCCAATACTGGTGCAGCGGCAGGCAGGGTGCGCCGCTCCCGGCTCAAGGTCTCCTGGGAAGTGGTCCTGCAGCGGCACAATCACGCCCTCCAAGGGAGAGCATACCGG
>JADDPY010000404.1 GCA_016781635.1 Rubrobacter sp. | reverse complement strand
TGCAGCAGGCCGAGCGGCAGCGCCGCCAGGCGCCGGTGGGCAGCGCCGGGGGCCAGGGGTAAGCATCACCGGCCGCAGGGACCGCCCGACCAGCACTGCAGGAGCAGGAGGGGAAGGATGCCGCGCCAGCGCTACCCCAGGCACGTCGTGGTCCACGTCCCGCCGCCACACCTGCACCGCCTCCGCCGTGTCGTACCCATCGGTGGGACACAGACGCACCACGGCGTGGAGGTCCTGGCCCTCACGCTGGAGGTGTACGCGGCGGGGATCGTCGCCACCTTTCAGATCCAGTCGTTGGGTGCCGGGCCGGACCTGGGGGACGCCGACAACGCCGAGCGCAGCCCCTGCCTGTCGCGCTCCGCCATCGACAACCGCGGCGGCCACGACACGAGTACCGCTGGGCAGGAGCACGCCTGTCAGCACCTGGTTGACACCTATGGATCGTCAGGATGGCAGGAAAAGCGGTGAGCGCTGGAGGTCATGTGGCATTCTTGCGCGGTTTCCGGTGTTGCACCTGTGGCTGATCACGAGAAATTGCCGCCCAATGGCCGCTGTGATCACCGCGTTTCCGAGGATCAAGCGACCCGCGTCGCCATCCATAGCTCCCTGCTGTGACGGCGCAATCCGCCCAGCAAGAAGCCGCACCGGAAGGGCCGCCGACGTGATCACGCTGATGGCAAATGCTCGTGATCAGCGACAGCACCGGCGTGGTTTCCTGCCATGATCACGATCGCTCTATGTACAGGAGGTCGTGACGGGGCGTGAGCTGGACACCCACTTCCTGGCAGCAAGCCCATGCTAGGCCAGGTGGTGGCGGTCCAGCTTCAGCTACGCAGGAGGCCGTTAGAGCCGAGATCCTGATTAACCAACCAGGACGGCGCACGTGGCTTCTAATGAAGAGCAGTCCGCTGTACGACAAGCTTGGCTAGCGCCGTGTTCAGCACGTCGATCGTTATCTTTGCCCCAAAACCCCATGCTAGAGCCTTGAGGTAGTCCAGTCCAGTGCCGAAGGGCTTGCCGAAATACAATGCTTCCAAGCCAGCGAACACGGCAGTGAGGGCGACCACAAGGATTAGAGCTCCTGTCAAGACGCCGTGCGCTACCTGGAACGGCTCCTGCTTCGCTGGTCGGTAACCCCACATGGGGCTAGCCGCAGCGACCATCACCTCGCGGATGTCGAGCTCTAGCGAAAGCCACTTTGCTTCTGGGCGTTTGGTCACTCTCAGTTGGCTCTCAAGGGCTGAGAGCCCTCGCTCCGCGGTGACTATAGAGCGTCGGGAAAAGGTTCGGAATGTGGCTGACACGACGG
>JADDPY010000351.1 GCA_016781635.1 Rubrobacter sp. | reverse complement strand
GTGAACCAGGCGGAGATCCTGGTACGGTTCTTCGTAGACGAACGAGGGACGCGTGGAGGCATCAGCCTGACCGACGAGTTGCTCTCTCTAAAAGAGGACTTCCAGTACGGGAACCTCAACCAGGAGGTCGAGGCGCGGTGGAGACTGGTGGAGACCGCCTGGTCGCTGGACATCTCGCCGGGCTTGCTCGTCGCGAGGTACGATCCCGCCGTCGACGGCATCTACGTCGAGTCATCGTGCGCCCGTCGCATCGACGTGACCTCCTGCAGGGACGCCCTGAACGGCTACCAGAAGGGGAGGTGCTTCTACTGTTCCTCCGACATCAGCGTGGAGGCAGGGCACGAGGACCTCTGCGACGTGGACCATTTCTTCCCGCACACCCTCGGTCGTTTCCTGCCTGAAGACCGAGTCAACCTGGACGGCGTTTGGAACCTCGTGCTGAGCTGCCGGGGGTGCAACCGCGGCAACCAGGGCAAGTCGGCACGAGTCCCCGCGATTCGTTTTTTGGAGAAGCTCCACCGCCGTAACGAGTACCTTATCGCAAGCCACCATCCGCTCAGGGAGACTTTAATGACGCAGACTGGCCGTAGGGAGGCAGACCGTAGGAGCTTTCTGCAGGATACGGAATCGTTTGCCATACAGAGTCTCGTAAGCAGGTGGGAACCTACCGATGAGCTTGAATCAGTCATTTGAAGGTCTGCAGCTGCAGACTCTTTCCTACTATGAGACGAATGCCGGGCGTTTTTTCGAGGACACACGGAAGGTCGATATGAGCCTCCTCTACAAGCCGTTCTTGTCACGGCTGCCCGTGGACGGCCATATACTCGACGCAGGCTGCGGATCAGGGCGCGACAGTCTCTTCTTCCTTAGAAAGGGCTACGAGGTGACTGCCCTCGACGCTTCTGAAGCATTGGCGAACTTGGCTTCCCAATATATCAGCCGTCCTGTGCTTCGAATGTCGTTCGACCAAATTGAGTTCGAAGATTGCTTCGATGGGGTGTGGGCTTGCGCCTCCTTGTTACATATTCCCCGTAGGCGCATACTTGAGGTGTTTGATCGCCTTAGCCGCTCACTCAAACCCAGTGGTGTGCTGTACGCCTCGTTCAAGTACGGAGACGAAGAGGGTATGCGGGACGGGCGATTTTTCAGCAACTATCGAGAAGATTCCTTCCGGGGATTGCTACAAGGTTTTCATGACTTAGAAGCCGTCCAGCTCTGGCGAACCAACGATTCTCGCTCTGGTCGGTGCGAAACCACTTGGCTCAACGTCCTCCTGCAAAAAAAGTAAAGAGGTGACTCTGTTTGTCAGGTAATAG
>JADDPY010000526.1 GCA_016781635.1 Rubrobacter sp. | reverse complement strand
CGCCTCCATGCAGCGTCGCAGCTTTTCCTGCACCTCGTCCGAGGCGCTCGACACGTCTTCTGGGGTCGTGGGACCGCGATCGTGCTTGTAGTCGTTCTTCGCACGTATAAGCTCGATTACGTCCTTGCCGAAGCCTTTGTTTTCCGAGAGGATTTTTAGCTTGTAGATAGCCGTAGCGAGCGGTATGTCGCGGTATCCGGCGAGCATCTTCGAGCACCTTCCGAGGACATCCCTCCAGTCGCCCGGAGAGATACCGCCACGCCAGTACTTTTCGAGGTCCAGGCCCGTCTTGCCCCTGTCCTCATTTTTCAGGAGCGCGAGGGAGACCGACGCGAGGAACGCCAGTACGTTCTCGGCGATGCGCAACTGCTCCTTGTAGAGAGCAGTGACGTCCACCACGCGTGTCAACGACCGGAAGTTGAAGGCCAGGGGGGGCGGGTAGGAGGTGAAGATCCTACGCTCCAAGTCGTCCCTCGGCTCCAGGAGGGCGGGTATCCGAGCGTCCAGGTCGTCCTCGAAGAGGACGTGCTGCCTGGCGAACCTCTCCCGCGTCCAGCCCCCTCCCCACTTTTTGTCGAGCTCCTCGTGGGGCGTGGCGGAGACAATGTAAGAGTCGAGGAAGACCCCGCCAGGTCCGTCCCTCTCCTCCATCCGGTCGGAGAGGTCCCTGAGCGCCAGGTAGAGCGCCACTTTCTCGTTGTTGGGCGGCGGGTTGTCGTTGCGCATCCCGTGTGGCTCGACGAAGACGACCTTCTGGGAGCCGTCCGCCTCCTTCACCCAGAGGATGAAGTCCGGGTAGAAGCCGGCGGTGTTGAAGAACCCGACGCCCTTGTTCCTGGTCAGGTTGCGCAGGAGGAAGAGCTCTTTGCCGCGCGTAGTGCCGCCGTTCTCCCCTCGGCAGTACCGTTCGAGGGCCGAGACGAACTTCTCCTCGCTCTCTTCGAGGCCCGGCGGGGAGACCTTGATCTCGTCGCCGCGGTCTTTAAGGAGCGGCTGGTAGAGGTGGCGGTCGAAGCGGATGTTCGGCAGGCTCCCGGCCTCCCCGTCGTGGGCGCCGTTCGCCCGGCTCGCCAGGGCCTTAACCTCCTCGACGAGAGCCTTTTCGGAGCTCTTGATCTTGACGGTGTAGTCGGCGAAGTTGGGGTGCCCACCGTCCAGCTCCTTGAGCACCATGTTCTCCGAGTCCCAGCGCTGCCGGCGCACGCCGTAGAACTTGTCCACGTACTTGCGCAGGATGGCTTGCACGGCGTCCCGCAACACGGCAAGCTCGGCGAAGCTGCGGGGCTCGAAAACGGAGCCGTCCGCAACGAGATTGTAAACGGCGGGGTCCTTCTCCATTATCCGCCGGGGAGCGTCCGACGGGACGAGCAGGTTACGGTAGCCCTTTGCCGTCTTGTAGTCGAGCAGGTCGAGGTGTATCGCGGTCCAGTCCAGCATCGAGAGGTAGGCCCCTCCGATGAGGCGACCCGCCCCGGCCTTGGACGCGACGGTGGAGACGCCCCCCTCCCCCATCCTCATGGACTCGGCACGCACGGAAAGGTCCAGGTTGACCTTTATGTCTTTGCTCTCCTTCAGCACGATCCGGGTCTCCCCCGCGAAGTCCCGCCCTTCCGGCACGGTCGGGTAGTAGAGCCCCTCCCCTATGAGCGCCTCCTCCCGGTGGATGGGGAAAGGTATCTCCTCGTAGCCGCCGGGGTCCACGCCCTCGCGCTCCAGGTACTTCCTGAACTCGACCATGTAGTTCGCCTCGACGGCGAAGATGTTTAGCGTCTCCAGAAGGTCTATGCGCCGCGGGTGGTCATCGGGGCTCCCAAGGAAGGAGCTGCGTTTCAGGGAGAGGCCCAGGCCCCTCAGGCGCACGCCGCGGCCAAAGAGCTGGATAATCTGGGAGCCCTCGCTCTTGCCGATGTTGAGGAGCCCCATGTTGGAGACCCGCCAGCTCGACCATCCCTCGATAAACTTCTTCGCCCCGATCAGGACGTTGACCCGCGAGTCGGGCCGGTCTATCTCCGCGAACAGCCCGCCGGCGATGGCGTCTTCCTCCACGACGACGCCCGGCGCCTCGGCGTCGAGCAGCTTTTTGAAGGCGCTCGTGTCGCCGATGTAGATGAGGCCGAAATACCGCTCCGCACCGGAGACCTTGAGACCCAGCTCGCCCTCGGCCCCCTTGATATCCGCGACGCGCAAGCTCCCGCCCGCCCCGGCGTGAAAAACCTCGGCAAGCACGCCATCATATACCTCCCGCTCGGAGGAACCGTCCCCGAGATACCCGAAGCGTCCGGCGAAGGCGTCCCGATCATCGGCGTCCCGCAATGGGGTCTCGCCCCGCAGCAGCTTCCCGATGGTCTCGACGGACCAGCCCCCCTCGTTCTTGAGGAAGCGGTCGAGGAAACGGACGACGGTGATGATGTCACTCTGCTCCGCCTTATTAACGTTGGAGCCTACAAAGACCCAGAGCGGCGGCTCCAGCCCGTAGTCCTTCAGCCCCTCGCGGTCCTCGCGGAAGTAGCGGCGCTGCTCGTGGAAGGAGAGGAGGTTGCCGAGGAGCAGCAGGTCGGTGTACTCGTCCGTCTGGCTCTTGAGGTTGAGGATACGGAAGTCCTTGCCGTAGCCGTCCTCGTAGAAGTGTCGGTAGGAGTAGTCGAAGAGGATGGCCTTGCCATACTCCTCGGCAAGCTCCCGGCTCTTCGACGCCTGTATGGCCTGTCCGAAGGTAGCACTGTACTCGAAGGTGAAGCCCTTCTCGGCGAGGCGGTTGCGTAGGGGCCGCCAGGCCTTCTCCAGGTTCGAGTCCTTGCCGTCGCCCGCGCCCTTGTGGCCCTCGTCCACGAAGATCAGGGACCGCCCCTCGAACGCCTCGACGTCCACGGACTCCCCGCCGCCCTTCTTGTTTCGGGTGAGCTTGGTGATCTCGATGACCCGCACCGTCCCGGGTGCCGCGAGGCCCAGCCCGCTCTCACCCGCCGAGAACCGCTCGCACGGTATCCCCGAACGGCGCATCTCCTCCAGGTGCTGCTCCGTGAGCCCCGCGTTCGGGGTGATGAGCAAGACGTTGTCCGGCGGCTCCTTCGCGTAGCACAGGAATTGGTGGTAGTTGAGGTGCATGAGCAGCGTCTTGCCGGAGCCCGTCGCCATCCAGAACGCAAGCTTGTTCAGGTCCTCCGCGTCGAAGTTCACCGGCTCCTCCAGCCGGGCACCGAAGGCGTCGAGGTCGGCGGCCAGGGCGTCTCGGTCCGAGAACAGGCGGTCCAGAAAGACCTCGGCGTAGAGGGCCGCGAGGTGCTGGAAGTAGCGCAGGGTCACGGGCTCGGGCCGATGGCGGTTGATGCTCCCGAGGTGCCGGCGCACGTTCTCATCGTAGCGCTCCAGGTCGGCAAGCGGCAGCTTGAGCTTGTTTCTGCGGGAATCCAGGTGGCGCAGGACGCCGCTGCGCCCGTCGCCGTCGAAGCCCTCGTCAACCCCCTCGAGGTCCCTCAAGAGGTCGCGTGTGCTCCCGTAGCCGAGGAGGCCGTTGATCCAGTCGTGCAGGACGAGCCGCCCATCCAGGCGGGCCTCTTTCTTAGCCACGCAAGAAACCCACGGCTACGCCGGAGAGAGCGGCCTTATCTGCCGCTCGATCTCGTCCCCGGCCAGGTCCCTTGCCGATTCCAGGTCGTAGTGGGACCGCAAGTTGATCCAGAACTCCGCGCTGGTCCCGAAGTAGCGGCCTAGCCTGAGGGCGGTATCGGCGCGCTCGCCGCGCACGATCTCGTATGCGCGCGGCGGCATCACGCCGATGGCTTTGGCGAGCCCGTAAAGAAGTCATGCCCAGCGGACCGAGGAACTCCAGATCGAGAACCCGTCCCGGATGCACGGGGGGCCGTACGCGCCTCTCCCGCATGGAGCCCGCCACGTCTACCGCCCCACCGATCGCGCCAGAGCAGTAGTCATGTACTGGTTTAGCGAGACGCCTTCAACCTCCGCCCGGCGCACGAGATCCCGATGCAAGCTCCTCGGCATCCGCAGGTTGACCTTGCCGGAGAACTCCCCCACGTCGCGGGGCTCCGGGATGGGATCCCCATGCTCCAAACCCTCCTCGATCCAGGAGCGCATAGCATCCTCGATCATGGAACCAAGCTCCTCGAAGGTCGGAGCTTCGGTCATGCAGCCGGGGAGCTCAACGACCCTGGCAAACCAGGACCACTCAGACCCCGGATCGTGCTTGACCTCTACCGTATATGATAGTTGCATATAGTATTCGAGCGTTTTTTCTTGCGCCTGCATCTCGCTTCTTCTCCTAAAGATCGAGTTCCTCCAACACCTGCTCGACGGTGTTCACGTTGACGGTCTTTTTGCCACCGTGAGGCCGAGCAACGGTGATCTTGAGCCCGTCCGCCCGCCGGTAAGTGTGGTGCGAGCCGCCCCTCCTCGGTTGAGCCACCGCAAACCCCAACCTCTTCAAGAGCCCATCTAGCTCCTCGAAACGGACGTTTCGAGGGCTTTCCTTCATCTTTTGAACAACCTTGTCGTCCCGGCTCAAGATGTCATAGTACCATATGTAGTATCAGTGAAAGCGCTTTAACTGTCGGCCGGCCCCGCGAGCGTTCGCGACTGAGCCGAGCAGCTTCGTCGAGAGACCGCCGTCCCCAACGAGCCTCTTAGCCCGTCTCCCGTGCCGACTCGCGCACCCTGCGTCTCCAGGCCCGACGGTCCAGCGTTAGGCCCTCGGCGACCAGCCGGGTGAGGGCATCGCCGTGTACTCCAGGTAAGAAGGCACTCTCCGACATTTCTGCGTAGCGAGGCTCGCGGCTACCAGACTCGTCCGCCAGCCCGAGGATCACCAGCCGCCCGCCGTCGTGGCGCCACACCTCGGTCACGCCGAGGTGCGCGTAGATGGGCAGCTTGTCCAGGGAGGGGCTCGTTACGTCCACCTCGACCACGAGGTCCGGCGCCGGGTCCCCCGCGTCGAGCTCTATGTTGCCCTTGCCCGCGACGATCTCGCGCACACGGGCGGCGTTTGTCCCGAAGTAGAAGCACTCGTCGGGCTCGAAGCCGCGCGCGAGGTCCTCCCTCTTGAACGTCGTCGAGCCCGCGTTCTCGATGTCGTCATCCGCCTCCTCCGCCAGTAGCTCTACCAGGGCGGCGATTATGCGACTGGTCATGTCGTGCTCGGCGGACGGGCTCAAGATCTCCAGTACCCCCCGGTCGTAGAAGAAGCGCGGTTTACGGCGCTCCTCGCGCTCCGCCAGCAGACTTTCGTAGGTTCCCCAACCCGTGTTGGGCAGGAGAACGCGGTGCTCCTCCCGGTTCTTCAGCGCCCCGGCCACGCAGACTCCTTAACCTCGGTCGATCCGGCCCGTCTTTCGCCCCGTGAGTTTACCGTCGTTACGCCCGTGAGACGCGCGGACTTTAGGGCGAGGCGAGCATCCGCTCCTTGAAGACGCCGTCCAGCGGCCGGGCACCGGGGATAAAGGAGTCACCGTTCACGAAGACCTCGTCCGCCCCACCGGCCAGGCCGTTCTGCTCCACGAAGACGCGGTCGCGCTCGAAATCCGCCTCGCCCCAGCCATCGGTGTCGCGCCAGATCGCTGCCACCTCGCCCCGCTCCGGCGTCGAACCCCGGTAGACGAGGTAGCGGCGGTCGCCGTCGCGGTACGCCCTGCGGCTCCCGACGCGCATGCCGATAAGGTACGCAAACGTCTCCGGCAGGTCCACGGTGGCCTCGCGCGTCTCCCCGTCACCCGAGCGCAGCGCGAGCGTGTAACGGAAGGGCGAGGCAAGCTTCTCGACGTTCAGCAGCGTCTCGCTGCCCCGCGTCTCGAAGTCCAGCATGTAGCGGAGCAGGTAATCGTCGCCGTAGAGCTCCAGTGCCTCCTGCCCGGCATCCCCGTCCGTGAAGGCTATGTTGTTCAGGGCGTCCTCGTAGGACT